>CAMDVZ010000080.1 GCA_945878895.1 Caenispirillum bisanense
CGCGGCCGCCTTCGCCGGCCTTCTGGCCGCCGCGTCCGACCGTCCGCGCGCCGAGGGCGAGGCGGCGCCGGACGCCACCACCCTGACGGCGCTGCTGGCGTCCGACCGGCTCGTCCTCGTCGTCGAGGGAGCCGCCGGGATCGACGCCGCCATGGTCCTCGCCCATCGCGCCGACCACGTCGCGATCGAGGACCTGGTCGTGCGACCCGCCCGACGGCGGCTCGGGCTGGGGCGCGGGCTGCTCGACGTCGCCCTGGACACGGCGACGGATCACCGCCTCGCGTCGATCCGCGCCACCGTACCGCTCAAGGCGCTCGCCGCGCGCGCGGCGTTTCGCGACGCCGGCTTCGACATCGAAACTGCCATCGAGGGTGCCACGCCGGTCGCCGCCGAGCGGTTCGTCAAGCGCCGCGACAAGCCGCCGGCGGACAAGCCTCGCCCGGCCGTTCCGGTCTGGCGCGACGGCAGCGCCGGCATCGGCAGGAACGTCTTCTATCGCGGCGTCTGGGCCGCACTGTCGGTCATTGTCGGCGTCGGCAGCGTTGGCGTGGTCGTCTCGGGCGCCCGTGGCCTGAGCATATGGCACGTCGTGGTTCCGGCGCTTCTCTGCCTCGCGGGCAGCCTGTTCGCGTTCCTGCAATGCTGCCTGATGATGATCGCGGCGCGCCGGGTTCGCCGGGCCGGCGGACCGCCTGGCCCATCGTTCGCCGCGGCGCTGGCGGCGCTGTTCGGGATTTTCACCACTGGCTGGCTGGTCCACGACAAGGCGGTGCCGCAACTGCTCGAGCTGTGGGACATCGAGCGCGGCGACGTCGCCATGAACAACCTCGCCATCGTGGTCGCCGACGAGGGACGCACGCTGCGGCTGGAAGGCTCCTTTGGCATGGGTGCCGAGAACCAGCTTCGCGAGGCCCTGGAAGCCAACCCCGCGGTCGCGCTGGTCGTGCTCGAAGGACCCGGCGGCCGGCTGGGACCGGCCTTCGCGATGTTCAGGCTGTTGCGGGAGCGCCGCGTCGTCACGCGCGTGGAGGGACGTTGCGAGTCTGCCTGCGCCGTGGCCTTTCTCGGCGGCACGCGCCGTGAGCTGGGGCCAAAGGGCGTTCTCGGGTTCCACGGGGCCGGCTTCCCCGGCATGGACAGGAGCGACCTGGTCGACGCGAACCGGCGCCTGGAGCAGTTCCTGGTCCGCGCCGCCGGGGTGCATCCCCGTTTCGCCCGATACGTCGTGGAAACGCCGGAAGAGGGTATGTGGTACCCGCCGACGGAGGATCTGCTGTTGGGCGGCGTCGTCCACGTCGCAGCCCCGCGGACGCCCTGAGAACGGCGGCTTTGCGCGCCCGTCCGGCGTCGCTACAGTCCGGCCCCCGACATTCTCGACAGGATCGCCCCATGCTTCCCCTCGGGCGCGGCTACGAACAGGCGCACGCCGACTTCCGGTGGCCATCGACCGCCCGCTACAACATCGCGCGCGAGGTCTGCACGCGCCATCCGCCGGCCATGCTGGCGCTGATCGTGGAGAACGCCGACGGGTCGGTGCGCAACTGGACATTCGGCGAGATCGACCGCGCCAGCGCGCGCTTCGCCAACGCGCTGGCCGCCAAAGGCGTGCGGCGCGGCGACCGGGTCGGCATTTTCCTCTCGCAGAGCGCCGAACTCGCGATCGGCCACCTCGCCTGCTATCGGATGGGCGCCATCGCGCTGCCGCTGTTCACCCTGTTCGGCGAGGAGGCGGTCGAATACCGCGCCGGCAACGCCGGCATCCGCGCCCTGCTCACCGACACCTCGCAACTACCCAAGGTGCAGGCGGTCCGCGCCCGGCTGCCCGAACTGGAGACGGTCATCGTCATCGGGGCGGGCAAGGACGGAACCGACTTCCTCGACTACGATCGTCTCGTGTCGGCCGCCTCCGACAGCCACGCCGTGCTCGACACCGCAGGTGAGGATCCTGCACTGCTGATCTACACGTCGGGGACGACGGGACAGCCCAAGGGCGCCCTGCACGCCCATCGCATGCTGCAGGGCGTGATCCCCTCGGTGCAGCAATGGGGCGATTTCTGGCCACGCGGCAACGAGGTGATGTGGACGCCGGCCGAATGGGCATGGATCGCGGGGCTGTACGATTCGCTGTTCCCGGCCTGGTATTTCGGCAATCCGGTGCTCGCCCACCGCTTCGCCAAGTTCGACCCCGAGCGGGCGTTCCATCTGCTCGCCAAACACAATGTCGGCGCCGCCTTCATTCCGCCCACGGCGCTGAAAATGATGCGCCAGGTCGAGCGGCCGCGGGCGCGCTGGGACTACCGCACCCGCGGCGTCTACACCGGCGGCGAGGCGATGGGTTCCGAGTTGCTGCAATGGGGCACCGAGACATTCGGCGTCACGCTGTCGGAAGGCTACGGCCAGACCGAGATGAATCTCATGCTTCTGAACTGCCCGAGCTGGTACGACGTGCGGCTTGGCTCGTGCGGGCGCCCCTCGATCGGCCGCAAGGTGGCGATCGTCGACAGCCACGGCCACGTCCTGCCGCCGGGCGAAGAAGGCCAGATCGCGGGCTGGCGGCACGATCCCGTCGTGATGCTGGAATACTGGCGCAACCCCGAGGCGACGGCGAAGAAGTATGCCGGCGACTGGCTGCTGAGCGGCGATCTCGGCCGCATGGACGAGCAAGGCTACGTCTTCTTCAAGAGCCGCGACGACGACGTCATCACGTCGGGGGGTTACCGCATCGGCCCCGGCGAGATCGAGGAATGCCTGATCGGCCATCCGGCGATCGCGATGGCCGGCGTGGTCGGCATCCCCGATCCGGTGCGCACGGAAATCGTGAAGGCCTTCGTGCAACTGCGGCCGGGCCTCGCGCCCAGCGAGGACCTGAAAGCGGAAATCGCGACCTACGTGAAAACGAAACTCGCCGCCCACGAATATCCGCGCGAGGTCGAGTTCGTGACCGAGTTCCCGCTGACCACGACCGGCAAGATCATGCGCCGCGAACTCAAGCGCATGGACGCGGAGAAAAAAGCCGCGGCGCGCTGAACCATCGCGTCAGCGCCAGACCTCGACGCGAACGATCCAGTCCGGCAGGTCGACGCTGGTCAGCTTGCGCTTCCACGCCGCGTCGCGGTCGGTGCCGAAGGTGGCGGCATCGGCCCGCGAGCGGCCCACGATGGCGCGCGCCGCGACGTCGCCCAGCGCCGGGTCCGCGTCGAACACGTGATCGCGCACCAGCAGCACGGTGGCGGGGCGCCGTCGCATCGACCGGGCGCAGAACGGCTCGGGCTGGTAGCGGTCGGCGACGCACAGGCCCTTCTTCTCCAGCAGCCAGACCAGCACCGGCTCCGACGCGTAGACCATCGATCCCGGCGGCGCGTTGGGCGCGATCCACTCCACCACCTTGTCGAACGGCACCGCGTGGTTGCGCTTGAAGGGCCACTCCGTCGCGCGCAGCTGGGTCAGCAGCAACAATGTCGGCGCGACCGCCAGCAGCGTCCCGACCGATCGCCAGCGCGGCGAGGTCAGCGGGCCGTACAGCACGGTCAGCGCGCACAGGAACGGGGCCAGGAACAGGAACGTGCGCGGCTTGGCCATGCCGGTCGCGGCCACGATCGCCGCACTCGCGACCACCATCGCCAGGGTCGCCACGGCCAGCGCCCCCGCCCCGTCGCCGACATCGCGCCAGACGCGCCGGCGGACGACGGCCAGCAGCGCCAGTCCGGTCAGCAACGCCGCCGGCAACGCCACCGGCAGCAGCGATAGTCCGAGCCGCCCGCCACCGAGATAGCCCAGCGCCGTGCCGGCCAGCGCGCCCAACGGACCGGCGTCGGCCATGGCGCCGCCGGCCCGCGCGACCGCCGCGAACCCGAACACCGCGAAGCCGCCCGGCAGCGCGAGAGCGGCCAGGAACCAGCCGTCCGACCGCCACCGCCAGCGCAGCCGCCACGCCATCCGGTACGCCAGATAGGCGAGGGCGGGCACGACGGCGATGTAGTTCGTCAGCGCCGCCAGGCCGAGCAGCAGTCCCGCCATCGGCGAGGCGTGACCGCCGACGAACACCGTCCGCACGAAGCCCGCCACCAGCACCGCGAACAGCGGATACCAGCGCAAGGAGTCGCCCGCCCCGAACAGCAGCGGACAGCCCGCGAACAGCGCGAAGGCGATCAGGCGGCGGGCCCGGTCCGCGCCGTCGAGGCACCAGCAGACCAGGTCCAGGATCGCCACGAAGGCCAGCGCGGCCAGCACGAAGGACACCACGCGCAGCGCCGGCGGCGACAGACCGAGCCCCGACAGGGCCTTGAACAACAACATCGACAAGGGTGGATGGATATCGCCGCCGGTCAGGCCAGCCAGCGCGATGTCGACGAACGAGCCCGACTCCAGCGCCCGCAGCGTGTGGATCTCGTCGTCGAACGGCAGCCGGGAAAAAAGCCCGGCCGCCCAGCCCACCGCGACCGTCAGAACGAGGAACGCCCCCGCCCCGACGACGCCGATCCCCCTGCGATTCATCGCCGTTCCCGCTACAGCAGCCCGAGACGGCGCAAATCGGCGGCCATTTCGTCGGACAGGTCCAGCGAATCGCCCGCCGTCAGGTCCGGCGGCGCGTTTTCGGGCGCCAGATAGCGCCAACCCTGGAAGGCGTTCATTGCCTTGGGCGCCGTGCGCACGATGGTCCGGCGCAACTTGACGCGGCAATAGCGGCGGCCGTCGGCGTCGTTGTCGACCTCGAACCCGACGACTTCCTGGCGGCAGCGCATCACGCCCTTGACGACCCAGTAGAGCGAGCCGCCCGCCAGCACCTCGTCGGTCCGCTTGGGGCAATTGCGGGTGAAGATCCAGTGCGGCGAGCGCGCGGGCTGCTTGCGCTCGCGCCGGCGCGCGGCCTGCACGACCTTCAGGTGATCGAGGTCGGCGACCCCGACGGCGAGTTTCATCAGATGAAGCGGCATGCCCTGCAACGATGGTTCGTGGACGGCCTGTGTAGCAAGAGCGCGCGACCGAACGCGAGGGGCCCGAGCCTGTGGATGAACGGCCGATTGTGGCGAAGCGGTGCAGGCGAACCGACAAATTGGCATCACAATTCCGGGGCAGGCTGCTACCCTGAACGTGATCGCACACTACGTTCGTCGATCGGATGTCCATGAGCGCCGTCTCGCCCATACCCTTCTCTCCCGAGGCCTCCCGGCCGGAAGACGCCGGGCATCCGTCGACGATCGTCCCATCCGCCATTTCCCGCGCGCGTCCCCGATCGTCGGGGCTCGCAGTCGCAACCAGCCCGCGTCCGCCGGAGTCGACATGAACCGCACCTCCCTCGCCCTGCTGCTCGCCGCCGTCGCGCTCGGCGCCGGTTTCGGCGGCTACTTCCTCGGCCAGCCGCGCAACGTCCAGGGGCCGCGCGAACCGCTCGCGACGGCAACGCCGGCACCCGCGCCGACGACCGCTCCGGTGGCAAAGCCGACGACGACGGCGGTACCCACGCCCGCGGCGCCAACCAAACCGACGCAGACGGGCGACGCCGCGCCGAAGCCGCTGGCCCGCCCGGCGCCCGCGCCGGCAGCCGCCGGGACGACGCCTTTCACCTTCGTGCGACTCAGCCTGACGACCGACCGCGGCGAACCCGAGGCCTGTCTGCACTTCTCCCGCGAGCTCGATGGCAGCGGCAAGGTCAAGTACGCCGACTTCGTCGAGATAGAGCCCGCGACCAAAGCCGCGTTCACCGTGACCCGCGAGCGCCTCTGCATCGGTGGTCTCGCCTATGGCACCGACTACGACGTCAAGCTCAGGGCCGGCCTGCCCGCCGCCGACGGCGCCAAACTGCCCGGCGACCAACCCGTCGACGTCGCGTTCGGCGAGCGTCCGCCCGTCGTGGCGTTCCAGCGCAACGGCCACATCCTGCCGCGCCAGACCTCCGCCGGCGTGCCCTTGACCACCGTCAACGTCTCCAAAGTGCAGGTCCAGGTCTACCGCGTCGGCGAACGGCTGCTGCCGCGCCTGGGCAAGGCCGCAGCCCGCCACGATTCCGACGAGGAGGGCGAAGACCGCAAGTCGATGGACGTCTGGGCGCTGGAGAATTTCCGCAACAACCAGGCCGCTCTCGTCTGGTCCGGCACGATGGAAGTAAAGAACGTCCAGAATACCGCCACCACCACGACCATCCCCGTGCGCGAGGTGATCGGCGCGTGGAAGCCCGGCGCCTACGTGATCCTGGCGTGGAACGCCGCCGACGGCGACATCGACACGTTGCTGGGCGATTCCGATCGCCGCTCCGAAGTGAAGATCGCGACCCAATGGGTGCTCGACTCCGACATCGCGCTGACCACGTTCGCCGGTGCCGACGGCATGGTCGTCTTCGCGCGGTCGCTCGATTCCGCGAAGCCGGTCGCCGGCATCGAGATCGCGCTGGTCGCCCGCAACAACGAGGAACTGGGGCGGCTCACGACGGACGCCGCCGGCAAGGTCGTGTTCGCGGCCGGCATCGCCAACGGCAAGGCTGCCCTGGAGCCCGTTTCGCTGATGGCGTTCGATCGCGCCCGCAGCGATTTCGCCCATCTCGACCTCGGCAAGGCCGCCTTCGACTTCTCCGATCGCGGCGTCGAGGGTCGCGCTACGCCCGGACCGGTCGATGGCTTCCTCTACACCGAACGCGGCGTCTGTCGGCCCGGCGAGACCGTCAACGTCACCGCCCTGATCCGCGACCGGAACGGCGACGCCCTCGACAAGCTGCCCGTCACCCTCGTCGTCAAGCGGCCCGATGGCGTCGAGGTGCGTCGCGCGACGCTGCAACTCGCCGCCAACGGCGCGCTTCATCTGCCCGTGGAGCTCACCCGTTCGGCCCGCCGCGGCAAATGGACGGTGACGGCACAGATCGATCCCAGGGCGCCGCCGGTCGGCCAGGTCGAGTTCGGCGTCGAGGATTTCATTCCGCAGAAAATCAAGGTGGAGCTCGAAACCGCCCAACAAGTGCTGGGGGCCACCAGCAGGATCGACATCGGCATCCGGTCCGACTTCCTCTACGGCGCGCCCGCCGCCGGCCTCGACGGCGAAGGCGAGATCGTGCTCCGCGCCGATCCCAACCCGTTCCCGCGCGAACCGGGCTTCAGGTTCGGCGATGTCGACGAGAACCCCGCCCGCGACTCCCTCAAGCTGACCGTCGCCACGCTCGACGAGCGTGGTCGCGGCAAGGCCACCGGCGAACTGGCGGTCAAGACCAGGCCGTCGATGCCGCTGGCGGGCGACGTCAGGGTATCGATCTTCGAGCCCGGCGGTCGTGCCACCAGCGAGCAGATCACCCTGCCGGTGCGGCTGCGCGACCGCTATTTCGGCATCCGGCCGCTGTTCGAGGGTGGCTCGACCACCGAGAACGCACCCGCCGGGTTCGAGGTGATCGCGCTCGATGGCGACGCCAAACGCGTCTCCGAACCGTCGGTCGAGTGGCGTCTGATGCGCGAAACCACGCGCTTCCAGTGGTATCGCGAGGACGGCAACTGGCGCTGGCGGCAATACACCAGCGACAGCGCCGTCGCCCGCGGCACGCTCGACCTGCGCGCCGAAAAGCCTGCCGAGCTGCGCATCCCCGTCGGCTGGGGTACCTATCGGCTGATCGTGACCGACGGCGACAACGCGAGCTCGGTGCGCTTCAGCGCCGGCTGGGGCGCCGTCGAGAGCAAGCGCGAAACGCCCGACATGGCGACGGTGGCGGCCGACAAGCCGGCCTATGCGCCGGGCGACGTCGCGAAGCTGCGGATCGACGCCTCCTTCGATGGTCGCGCGCTCGTCGTGATCGCCAACGATCGCGTGCTGGAAACCCGCGAGGTCGACGTGGCGGCCGGCGGCAGCACCATCGACGTCGCCGTCGGCGACAATTGGGGCGCCGGCGCCTACGCGCTCGTCACCGCCTACAGGCCGTTGTCCAACCGGGCCGAGCGGGCGCCAACCCGCGCCGTCGGCATCGCCTGGCTGGCCGCCGACACGAAGCCGCGCGCCTTGCAGGTGACGATCGGCACACCCGAACGGGTACGTCCACGCGCCGCGATGGTGGCGCCGGTCCGGGTCGCCAATGCCGGCGGTGGCGAGGTGTTCGTGACGCTCGCGGCCATCGACGAAGGCATCCTGCAACTCACGAAATTCCGCACGCCCGATCCGCTGAACCACTACTTCGGCAAGCGCATGCTGGGCGTCGCCATGCGCGACGACTATGGCAAGCTGCTGGACGCCAGCGCCGACTATCTCGGTCAGCTGCGCAGTGGCGGCGACGCCGGTGGTGGCGCCGGCCTCGAGGTGGTGCCGATCCGGATCGCCTCGCTGTTCTCCGGCATCGTCAGGCTCGACGCCAGCGGCGAGGCGAGAATCACGCTCGACATCCCCGACTTCAGCGGCCAGCTGCGCCTGATGGCCGTTGCGTTCGATGCCAAACGGGTGGGCTCGGCCGAGACAAAGATGTTCGTGCGCGACGCCGTCGCGACCGACCTGGTGTTGCCCCGCTTCCTGGCGCCCGGCGACGCCAGCCAGGCCACGATCTCGCTGCACAATGTCGAGGGCGTGGCCGGCGATTACGTGGCGC
The DNA here is from genome assembly GCA_945878895.1 of Caenispirillum bisanense. Lineage (GTDB taxonomy): Bacteria > Pseudomonadota > Alphaproteobacteria > Reyranellales > Reyranellaceae > CAMDVZ01. The sequence continues at coordinate 8,546 of CAMDVZ010000080.1, forward strand.
GCCTCGACGCGAAAGGCACAGTCGGCCCGACCGGCGCGACCACCAAGACCGTGACGCTGGCCGCGGGCAAGCGCGAACAGTTCGCGTTGCCGATCGCGGCCACCGATGCCGGTCTCGCCAGCGTCACCCTGACCGTCGAGGGCCCCGGTGCGTTCAAGGTCGTTCGCTCGTGGGACATCGAGGTCCGCCCGGCCCAGGCACCGATCACCCGCCAGACCACGATGTCGCTGGCGCCGGGCGCGGAGCAGCGCCTCGATCGCGGCGTGCTGGCCGATTTCCTGCGCGGCAGCACGACCGTCACCCTGGCGATCTCCGGCACGCGGACCATCGACGTGCCCTCGCTGCTGCAGTCGCTGGACAAATACCCGTTCGGTTGCCTGGAGCAGACGACCAGCCGCGCCTTGCCGTTGCTGTACTTCAACGACGCGGCGCTTCTGGGCGGCGTGAAAGAGGACAAGGCCATCGCGCGTCGTGTCCAGGACGCGGTGCACGCGATCCTCGACCGCCAGGCCTCCGACGGCGGCTTCGGCATGTGGAACGCCGGCGGCGATCCCGCCGACCAATGGCTGCAGGTGTACGCCATCGACTTCCTGATGCGCGCCCGCGAGAAACAGTACGTCGTGCAGGAGAGCCAGTACCGCCGCGCCTTGCAGTGGCTGCAGCGCAACGCTGAGCGGATGGCGCCCAACCCGCAGGCCTACGCCCTGATGATCCTCGGCAACGCCGGTCTCGCCGATCCCGGCCGGGTTCGCTACTTCCAGGACACGCAGGCCGCCAATCTCACGGGCGCCCTGTCGCGCGGTCACCTCGCGGTTGCCCTGCATCTGGTGGGCGAGCGTGGCCGCTTCGAGCCCGCCTTCCGCGCCGCGATGGAAAAGATCGGCGAGGTGCCCAAGCACGACTACTACGGCACCGCGCTGCGCGACGTCGCGGCGCTGTTGCCGCTCGCGGTGGCACATGGCGGACCGGACGCGGTCCGGCAGCTGTCGTCGGTCCTCGCCAGGGGCGGCATCGACGACGTGAAACGCACCACGACCCAGGAACGGGCGTGGCTGTTGCTGGCGGCGGTGTCGCAGCTGCGAAGCGGCGACAAGCCGGTGCTGGAGATCAATGGCCAGGGCGTCGCCGCGGTCGAGAACACGGTGGCGGCAGCGCTGCAAACCGCCGATCTGGAAAAGGCCTATGTCGTGCGCAACGCCGGCAAGAGCGATGTCTGGACCACGGTGTCGGTGCGCGGGGTCCCGACGCAAACCCTGCCGGCGGAGAACCGCGGGCTGGAGATCCGCCGCCAGTTCCGCACCATGGAGGGCGATCCGGTCGACCTCTCGAAGCTGCGCCAGAACGACCGCGTTCTGGTGACGCTGTATGTCTCGGCGCCGGCTGGCCGCTACCACGAGATCGCGTTGCTCGACCTGCTGCCCGCGGGTCTGGAGATCGAGGGCGTGCTGACGGAGAAGCAGAAATGGATGGGCCGCCTCGACACGCCCTCCACCGCCGAAGCACGCGACGACCGCTTTTTCGCGGCCTTCGAGTTCGGCAAGCGCGACTGGCCCGAGGGCTGGCGGCCGTGGTTCGGCGAAGGCGATGACAAGCGGCGCGACATGCACGTCGCCTACATCGCGCGCGCCGTCACGCCGGGCACCTACACCCTGCCGGCCGCCCAGGCCGAGGACATGTACGCGCCCGACGTTTACGCCCGCACCGCGCCGGGCCGCATCACCATCCTGCCGCGCTGATCGCGGCGGACAGCGCATCGTGTCGGAGCAACCGTCGACGACCAAACTCGCCCGCGCCTCCCGATGGCTCGGGCGATGGGCGTTGCGCGCAAGCGCGACGGGGCTGCTGGCCGCGACCGGATTGCTGGTGGCGGACCGGCTGAATCCGCCCGACCTGTCGCGCTACCACGCGCGTTCGGCCGAGGTGCTCGACGCCGACGGGCGGTTGCTGCGGGCCTTCACCACGGCCGACGACAAGTGGCGGCTGGCGACCACGGTAGCCGACGTCGATCCACTCTACCTCGCGATGCTCAAGGCCTACGAGGATCGCCGCTTCGACCTGCATCCCGGCGTCGATTCCTTCGCGGTGCTGCGGGCGAGCGGCTTGCTGGCGGCCAACGGGCGGATCGTATCGGGCGCCTCGACGCTGTCGATGCAGGCCGCCCGTCTGCTCGAGCACGACCGGCCGGAGTGGCGCTCGTGGCGGGCCAAGGCGCGCCAGGCGTTGCGCGCGATCCAGCTGGAATGGCGCTACTCGAAAGCCGAGGTGCTCGCGATCTACCTCACCCTGACCCCGATGGGGGGCAATCTCGAGGGCGTGCGCGCGGCGTCGTTCGCGTATTTCGGCAAGGAACCCAAACGCTTGACGCCGGCCGAAGCGGCGCTGCTTGTGGCCTTGCCGCAATCGCCGCGTCGACGGCAACCCGACCGGTTTCCACTGGCGGCGCGGCAGGCGCGCGACGTGGTGCTCGACCGAGCGCTCGAAGCCGGTCTGATCGACGCCGCCGCGTCCGCCCGGGGGCGCGCGAACGCGGTCTCGCCGGTCCGGCTCGCCATGCCGTTCACGGCACCGCATCTGGCGCAGCACCTGGTGGCCGGCGCGCGTGGACTCCGGACCATCGGCACGACGATCCGTCGCGAGATCCAGGACTCCGTCGCGCGTCTGGCGGCGGCCGAACGCCACCGGTTCGGCGACGGCGGCGATATCGCCATCGTCGTCGTCGACAACCGCCGGAACACTGTCGTTGCGTGGCATGGCGGCGACTTCGCCGGCCGCCACGGCCAGGTCGACCTGGTGCGGGCACGCCGCTCGCCCGGCTCGACGCTGAAGCCCTTCATCTACGGCCTCGCCATCGAGGACGGCATCGCCCACCCCGAGACGCTGGTCGACGACTCGCCCACCCGCTTCGGCGACTGGCTGCCGCGCAATTTCGACCGCGGCCACCAGGGCGTCGTCACCCTGCGCCGCGCGCTGCAGCAATCGCTCAACGTGCCCGCCGTCGCCACGCTCGACCGGGTCGGCCCCAAGCGCCTGATGGCGCTGTTCCGCGCCGCCGGCACGAGCCCGGCGCTGCCCCGTCAGGACGAGGGCAGTTCGCTGGCCATCGCGCTGGGCGGCATCGGTTTTTCGCCGCTCGAACTGGCCAGCCTCTATTCGGCGCTCGCCAACGGTGGCTGGGCGAAGCCGCCGCGCGTGCTCGCCAGCGCCGCCTCAGCCGATCCGGTCCGCCTGCTCGGCCCCGGAGCGGTCTGGCACGTCACCGACATGCTGGCGAACGCGCCGCTGCCGGAGGGCTGGACCAGCGCGGCCCGCAATTTCGACGGCAAACGCGTCGGCGACCGTGGCCTCGCCTTCAAGACCGGCACCTCCTACGGCTTCCGCGATGCCTGGGCCGCGGGTTACAGCCCCAACTTCACGGTCGTGGTCTGGACCGGTCGCACCGACGGCACGCCGCGCCCCGGCCAGTACGGTCGCGACACCGCCTTGCCGATCCTGCTCAAGGCGTTCGACCGCCTGCCATCGGAGCCTGCGGTCAACCGCCCGCCACCGCCCGATGCGCTGATCGCCGCCCGGACGGCCGATCTGCCACCGGTTCTGCGGGCGCTGCTGCCACCGTCGCAGCGCCTCGCCGTCGCCACCCGCGCCGAGCGCCCGACGGCCCACGCGAGCCTCGCGCGGCCACCGCAGATCCTCTATCCGCCGGCCAACGCCGTCATCGATATCGGCCGCAACGGCGAGGCCGACGCCATCCCGTTGCGCGCCGAGGGGGGCAGCGGCCAGCTGCGCTGGCTGATCGACGGTGCCCCGCTCCCGCTCGACCGCTTTCGCCGCGAACCGCTCTGGCATCCCGCCGGCGCCGGCTCCGCCCGCATCACCGTGGTCGACGCCGAGGGCCGCAGCGCGACCGCAACGGTGCGGATATCGACGGGGCGGTGAGATTGCGCGGAACGATCGCGATGTGATTTCGCCCCCGCCACGACATCCCCTACGTTCCGCCGATGCGCGCGGAACTCCTCGAAGACCTGACCTGGACCGAGGCGAAAATCCGGTTCGACACCGGCATGCCGGTGCTGGTGCCGATCGGCGCCGCCGCCAAGGAGCACGGCCCACACCTGCCGCTGCGCACCGACGCGACGACGGCGATGGGGCTGGCGCGGCGCGTGGCGGCGCGACTGCCGGTGCTGGTGGCACCGCTGGTGCCGTTCGGCCATTACCCGGCCTTCGTACGCTATCCCGGCAGCCAGTCGCTGTCGGCCGCGACGTTCGCCGCCGTGCTGCGCGAACTGTGCGAGGGCTTCGCCGCCCAGGGCGTGCGCCGGATCGCGCTGCTCAACACCGGCGTGTCGACCGAGGCGCCGATCGCCATCGCGCTCGGCGAGATCCGACGCTCCACCGGCCTGCGCGTGGTGTGCGCCCACATGCGCTTTCTCGGCCGCGATGCCGACGCCGTCGTCGAGAATCGCCACGGCGGCCACGCCGACGAACGCGAGACGTCGACGATGCTGGCGCTCGATCCGGGTTCCGTGCGGATGGACCGGCTGCCGGCCGCGGCGGCCAACGGGACGCGCGAGGGCGCCGGGCTACCTGTCGGCTTCGCCCGCTCGACGGTGCTGTCGTGGAGCGGCACCGAGGGCGAGCCCGACGAATTCGCGCCCACCGGCGCGCTGGGCGACGCCTTGCGGGCGACGGCGGCCAAGGGCGACCGCATCGTCGAGGCGATGGTCGCCGATCTGGTCGAGGGATTGCGCCGCGCGTTTCTCGACGCGCCGGGGTTCGGGCAGTAGCGCGGCTGCGCACATCGATCATCGAATCACGAGCAGGGTAGTCACGTCACTTCATACCTTCCCTCGCCAACGGCGGGGGAAGGTGCCCGAAGGGCGGATGGGGGTGGGTCGTGCAACGCGCACGGCGACGGAATCCGCGGGTGATGTCGAAACGACTGCGCGAAGCGCAATCACTTCGTGCTTTCAAAGTCCGCTACCTCGACGAGCACACCCCCATCCGCCCTTCGGGCACCTTCCCCCGCCGTTGGCAGGGGAAGGTATGAGGTGTGTGCGTATCCCGCCTCCCTCGCGCAAGCGCGAGCGCAGGCACGAGGTACGCGAGTCTCCGCGCCGTCCTCACCCCACCGGCATCGTCTGCGCCAGCGGCGGCAGCGTCACGACCTTGGCGTACCATGCTTCCAGCTTGGGATGGCCCGGCCGCCACGGCTCGTTGGCGAAGCGGAAATCGAGGTAGCCCAGCGCGCAGCCGATCGCGATCTCGCCGATGGTCGTCAGCGCGCCGAGCGAGTCGGCGTCCTTCTCCAGCGCGTCCAGCGCGCGAGCGACCTTGCCTTGCTGGATGGCGATGTAGTCCTTGCGGCCCTCGTCGAGCGGCAGCGCCAGCTCGCGGCGGCGCGGCTGGGTGGCGTCGAGAATGCCGTCGCCCAGCGCTTCCTGGCACAACGCTTTCCAGCAAGCGGGACCTGGCGCGGGATAGAGGCCGGGTGCCGTGCCGACGCTGTCGAGATACTGGCAGATCACCGGGCTGTCGTAGAGCGCCACGCCATCGTCGGTGACCAGGGTCGGCACTTTCGACAGCGGGTTCAGCGCCGCCAGCGCCGGATCGGCGGTGCCGATTTTCCAGCGCTCGATGCGCGAATCAAGGCCGCGCGCGATGGCGCAGGCCATGACTTTGCGGACATAGGGGCTGGCGGGCGAGAAGGCGATCTTCATGGTGGTCCTCGGGGGTGGGTCGACGCGGCGCGGAGATTATACCAGGTAGCGGAGTTCCTGACTCTCTGCCCCTTGCGGAATGTGGTGACCGCTGATTCTGTGTTGCCGTCACAGCGTTCGGAGGCAGTCATCGATGGGCCAGGCAATCGGGATCACACGGAGGGATCTGTCGGCGCGGGAGTTG
>CAMDVZ010000081.1 GCA_945878895.1 Caenispirillum bisanense
GTTGGCGATGGCGTCGAGCGCGCCGCAGAAGCGGCCGCCGGCGTGATGGTCGAAGGTCGGCCCCTTGTGGCTGCCCGGCAGAACCAGCAACGGCCCGTTGTCGGGGCCGCAATCGTCGAGGTAGATGCCCGTCGCCAGCACGTCGTCGTTGGTGTGGGGATAGAAGGCCCAGTCCTGGTGCCATTCGACCGGCGAGCCGTAGCCGGCGGACTTCATGTTCAGTTTGCCGCCGTAGAGACGCACGTCGGGGCCGACCAGCGGCGCCACGAGCTCCACGATGGCGGGATCGCGGACGAGGTCGCGGAAAAAGGGGTAGCGCGTGAAGATGACCGGCTTGAGCCGTCTGACCCGGGGCAGGCGCGGGCCGTGGCTCGGCTCGAGATCGTAGAGGTCGTCGTTGACCGAAACCGACCTCGCACCCTCGACGATCTCGTCGGTCAATCGCCGCAGCTCGGCGAGCTTTTCGCTCCCGACGACGCGCGGGATCACGAGATAGCCGTCGCGATGGTAGGTTTCGACCTGTTCGGGAGTCAGCACGGGCGGTTCTCCGTTTCACCTATTGCGGGGTCAGGCCGAGCCCTTTCACGAGGTCGATCCAGATCGGACCTTCCCGTGCCAGGATTTCGCGGAAGAACACCTGGCCTTCCGCCGCCCGGTCGATGCCGAAGGTATCGAGCATGGCGCGCATCTTGTCGGTCTTGCCGCCTTCCACCATGAGGTCCGACAGGCGGTCCACGATGCTCTGGGACACGCCGGCCGGTGCGAACAGGCCGATCCAGCCCTGGATCTGGAACGCGTTGGACGTCGCACCCTGTTCCTGGAAAGTGGCGACGTCCGGCAGTTTCCGCATCCTGGTGCCGGTGGGGACGGCGATCGCGCGCGCGGCGCCCGATTGCAACAGGCCGGCCGCCGCGGCGTAGCTGCCGGAGGCCGCCTGGATCGCGCCGGTCGCGAGGTCCTGCCACATCGGTGCCTCGCCCCTGTAGTGAACGGCCTCCATGGTCAGCCCGAACGCCTTGTTCAGCTCCGCGACCGCGACGTGCGAGTAGGAACCCGCGCCATAGGTTCCCATGCTGGTCTTGTTCTTGCGCGCGAAGTCGACGAATTCCTTGAGGTTCGTCGCGGGAACCGACTTCGGCACGATCATCGGCAGATGCCCGGCGCTCATCCACGAGATCGGCACGAAATCCTTGTCGGGATCGTAGGGCAGCGACTTGAACAGGACCTTGTTCATGATCATCGTCGTGGAGATCGTCCACATCAGGGTGTGGCCATCCGGCGCGGTCTGCTTCACCGCTTCGGCGCCGATGGCGCCCGAGGCCCCGGTCTTGTTCTCGACCACGACGGCCTGGCCGAGCTTCTGGGACAGGAAGTCGCCGTAGGCACGGGCGAAGGTGTCGGTCAGGCCACCGGCCGGAAACGTCACGATGATCCTGATCGGCTTCGACGGCCAGGTCTGGGCCGAGACGGGAGTCGCGATCGACAGGGCGGCCGCCGACGCGATGCCTCCGGTCAACGCGTCGCGACGGGTCAGTTCGGTCATTGCATCCTCCCTGGACGTCCGGCGTCTGGCGCGCCGGTAGGAGGGATCATGCCACGGAGATCGTCCGTCGTCAGCGCGGTATCGGTCCAGCCGGACAGCGCAGGACGTACTCGATGCGCGAACCATCGGGCGCGTCGAACGCGGACTTTGTCCAGCGACCGGCCTCGTCGAACCAGATGTCCTTGCGCAGATCGCCCTGTATCCGGTAGCCGGCGGCGCGTCGTGGACCGCAGCCGGTGGCGACCTGCTCGCTCGCGATGGGCAGGATGGAAACCCGGATCAACGCGCCGGACTGCGTGTTCAACACGGCCGAGCGTTCGAGCCATGCCCGGTTCCAGTGACTGGTGGGCATCGTGCCGGCCGGCAGGACGGTATCGGAAGCCGTTCCGGCGATCGTCGATTCGGTAGCGCCGGGCGCGCCATCGTCGGGCTTGTTCGATCGCACCCGCAGGCCATCCGGTACCGTCGTCGCCCGAACCGACCAGGGCCGTCCGTTGTCGTCGGTGCGCGACGAGAGATCCACGAGCCGGTCCTCGCGCCAGGTCTCGCGTGCCTCGTGGCGATAGCGATAGACGGTGATGACCCCGGCGAGACGGACCTGAAGCTCGATGGCGACGTCCACCACGAGATCGCCGGCGGGGCGCGAGAAGGTCAGGCGATGCGATCCGATCCGGTCGCCCTTGCGAAACACGTCGAAGACGTGCTCGCCGGCATAGGCGGCGGGGCCTTGCGCCAGCGATGGCGTGGCGAGCACCATCGCCAGAATGGCGCCGCCGAATGTCGCCAATCCGGCCATCGTCGTAGTCCCCTCCCGCGGCGTCGGCGGACCGCCCGGTCCGCTCGACGTGTCTACGCCCGGGGCGGGCGGGCGGATCAGCGTGTCAGACCACCCGGTCCTTGCGGAGCTGGGCGATGTCGGCCGTGGAGTAGCCGAGTTCCCCGAGGATCGAATCGGTGTGCTCGCCCAGGGTCGGCGGCCGCTTCGTGGTGATCGGGGTTCGCGAAAGCTTCACCGGTTCGGCCAGCAGCGGATAGGGCTTGTCGAGGCCGGGATAGTGCATGGGGGTCAGGAATTTCTGGTCCACCACGTGGGCGTCTTCCATGATCTGTTTGGGCGTCATGATCGGTCCGGCCGGGATGCGTGCCTCGGCCAGCAGCGGAAGCGCCTCGGCGACGGTGTGCTTGCCGCACCACTCGTTCATGCGCGCGCTGAGCTCCACGCCGTTCTCGCCGCGCGACAGGTCGTCCTTGTAGCGCGCGTCGGTAAGCCACTTCTCCTCGCCCATCAGTTTGGCCCAGCGCACGAACAGCGGCTGGCCGATGGTCATGGCGTAAATCCAGCCATCGCTGCATTTGAAGCTGTCGGCCGGACCCTGCACCCAGGCGCGGTTGCCGATCGGGCCGCGGTTGGTGTTCAACAGATCCTGCTCGATCATGAAGGTGTTGGTGGCGTTCATCGCCGAACGCAGCAGGGCGGTCTCGACCTTCTGGCCCTTGCCCGACTTGTCGCGGTCGCGCAGGGCGGCGAGCACGCCCACGGTGTTGAGCAGGGCCGTCGTGAAGTCGACATAGGGTGCCGCGATGCGGGTAGGCGCGTCGCCGAATCCCGAGAGGTACATGGCGCCCGACATGGCCTGGCCGATCGTGTCGAAGCCGACCCGCTCGGCGTAGGGGCCTTCGGCGCCGAACATCGAGGTCATCGCGAGAATGATCCGCGGGTTGACTGCCGACAGGCTCTCGTAGTCGAGGCCCATCTCGGTCAGCGTGTCGACCGGCAGGTTGGCGACCACGACGTCGGCGCTTTTCACCAGCCGCTTCACGACCTCGCGGCCGGCCGGCTTGGTCGGGTTCAGCGTCAGGCCGAGCTTGTTGCGGTTCATCTGGAGGAAGGTGGCGCCTTCGCCGGTCTGGTTGGGGCCGACCGGCATGACCCAGCGATCCTCGCTGCCGTCGAGTTTCTCGACGCGGATCACCTCGGCGCCGAGGTCGCCCAGCAGGGCGCCGCAGAACGGCCCCGCGATGTAGCGGCCGAAATCGAGAACGCGGATACCTTCAAGCACGCCCGGCATGGCGTTGTCCCCCGTGTTGTAAATCGTCGTGTCAGGCGCGCGAAGTGGCCGCCGAGGCGACGCGCGCGCGCCAGAATGCCAGAAGAAAGGCCGGCAGGAGTATCGCCAGTCCCAGGCCCTTGACCTGCATGTCGGTCATGCCGATGGCTTCGTCGCCGGGCGTCGCGAACAGCAGGCCGCCCACCACCAGCGCGACGCGGACGGGCCATTCCAGCGGTCCGCAACGCCGCAGATCGCCGGCGCCGACCTGATAGCCCTGGATGCCGCCGCAGATGCACAGGGTTCCCAGCGCCGCGGCGGCGGTGAGCAGGATCGCGGGCACCCACGGCGAGGGACCCTGGAGGACGAGCGCCTCGTTGAACACGAAGAAGAACGGGATGAAGTAGATGATGCTGCCGACCCACATCGATTCCCAGCCGGTTTTCATCGCCGGCGCGCCGGCGATGCCAGCGGCGGCGAAGGAGGCGATGGCGACCGGCGGGGTGATCGAGGACAGCATGCCCCAGTAGAAAATGAACATGTGCACGGCCATCTTGTTGAGGCCCATCTTCTCCAGTGCCGGGCCGACCAGGATCGCGAGAAAAATGTAGCAGGCCGTCGTCGTGAGCCCGAGGCCAAGCACCAGGCTGGTGATGGCGCACATGATCAGCAGCAGCAGGGTGTTGCTGCCCGCGATCAGCAGCAGGTCGTTGGCGAGGCTCGAAATGACGCCGGTCATCGAGAAGGCGCCGATCAGCAGGCCGCAGCCCGCGAGGATGCCGACCAGCTCGACGAAGGTGCGGCCGTTGACCTCGAGGAACTGCAGCACCGTCTTGCCGCTCCATTTGCGGTCCTTCGAGAACAGCTGGTTGAGCACCAGCAGAAGGGCGGTGGCGTAGAACGGCGCGTGGCTCTCGCGCTTGAAATGCAGCAGCATCACGACCAGCAAAACGATGACGAAAACGTAGTACCAGCCCTCCTTGACCGTTTCCCAGACGCTGGGCAGTTCCTCGCGCGGCAGGCCCTTCAGACCATGCCGGGCGGCGTAGGCGTCGACCTGCATGAAGAGGCCGACGTAGTAGAGGAGCGCCGGGATGATCGCCGCGACGGCGACCTCGGCGTAGCTGACGTTGAGAAACTGGGCGATGACGAAGGCGGTGGCACCCATGACGGGCGGCGCCAGCACCGCGCCCGTCGAGGCGCAGGCCTCGATGGCGCCGGCGTAGGAGGCGCGGAAGCCGGTCTTCTTCATGACGGGGATGGTCATGGTGCCCGCCGTCAGCACGTTGGAGACGATGCTGCCCGACATCATGCCCAGCATGCCGCTGGCGAAGATGCACACCTGGGCGGCGCCGCCGCGAAAGGTACCGCAGAGCGCGAACGACAGGTTGATGAAGAACTTGCCCGCGCCGGTCATCATCAGCGCGGTGCCAAACACCAGGAAGCCGATGACGGTGTCGGCGAAGGCCTGGATCGGGATGCCGAGCAGGCTTTCGGTCGACAGGACGTGATAGGCGGTTGCCTGCTCGAAGGTCGACTGGTTGCCCCTCAGCGGCCCCAGTCCGCGCCATTCGGCGAACAGCGGATAGACCGTGAAGGGGAAAACGCTGAGCAGCAGGCTCCAGCCACCGGTGCGGCGCAGCGCCTCCATCAGCACCGCCCACATCGCGCCGCCCGACCAGATCAGCTGCCAGGGCGCGCCGCCGAACTCCCAACCGAGCTCGGCGGCCTTGCGGATGTAGAACATCAGGTGGATCGCGGACGCCGCGGTCGCCACGAACAACGCGACGTCGTACCAGGGCACGCGGTCGAGCGGCGCTTTCTCGCTTCCGGGAAAAATCAGGAATGTGAAGGGCAGCATGAAGAGGATCAGGAGGTAGAAGTACTCGGTGTTCAGCGGCGTGAAGCCGACGAAGAAGCGCAGGCCGAACTGCTGGTTGATGCAGAGGAAGATCGTCAGCGCGGTCATGACGATCAGCGCCCACCGCCAGAAGCCGGTCAGCGTGCGTACCCGCATGGTTTCCGCCTCGGCCGGTCCGGCATGGACGTGCGGATCCTCGAACTCGACCCTCTTCGCCGGCGTGGCCGTCATATCCATCTCCCCCGGGCGTTCGCGCGTCTCCGCGCGGTTCCGCCGTCAGTCGTTGTAGCCGATGTCCATTCCGGCCTTCGCGAGCGCAGCGGCCCGCGCCTTCATCCAGGCGGCGCGAAACGCGTCCTTGTCCTCGGGCGGACTGGCCTTGAGGAAGACCTGCCAGGCCTCGGCGAAAACCTTCTGGCGCTCGAGCAGGCGATCGTTGTGGCGTTGCGCCTCCTCGCTCCAGACACCGGCTTCCTTCAACGCCTTCGCGGCGCCCGGATGGTACGGGATGATCCACTTCAGGTTCTGGCGCTTCGCTTCGAGCCCGTCGACGCCGACGACGGAGTCCTTGTAGTCGGCGTAGTTGACGATCATCGCCTTCGTCATCGCATACACGAGGTCGACCGGTTGGGATCCGTAGACCGTGAAGATCGGATAGGGATAGACCGGTACTTCCTTGGCCTCGCCCTTCTCGTAGCCGGCGCCGCAGGTCGATTTGTGCGGATAGAAGTAGGGCGTGACCTTCTGGAAGCGTGCCCAGCCCGCCGTGTCGGACGCGGGGTAGGGCAGCCAGTGGATCCCGCGGGGAGAGTTCTCGACCTCCTTCGCCTGGCCCGAGATCGTCGAGGCGAAGAAGATGTCGATCTCGTTGTTGACGACGCCCTTCATCATCGCGCCGTAGCTGGAATACTCGACGACTTTCACGTCGGCCCTGGTCAGCCCGCCGAACGCGAGCAGTCCGAGGAAGCTCTGGTTGATGGCCGGCGAGCCGACCACCCAGCCCATGCGCTTGCCCTTGAGGTCCTTGACCTCCTTCACGCCGGCGTCCCTTGCCACGCCCAGCGCCTGGCCGCTGCACGTGGTCGCCGACAGAAGCAGCTGAAGCGGCTGCGGTCCCCACTCCCTGGTCGCGAACTCCAGCACCCCTTCCTGGGCGAAGTAGGTGCCGATGCCCATGGCCGAGAGTTGCGCCCGCCCGCCACGCAACGGTCCGAGCCTCGCGACGTCGTTGCCGGCCGGAAGGACGCGCAGGTCCGTGCCGAACCTTGCCTTCAGCATCTGGCCGACGGCGACCGACTGGTTGAACGCGTTCGAGCCGGTTTCGTAGGCGGTGAGCGTCAGGGTCGGCGGCAACCTGATGTCCTGCCCGGCGGCCGGGACGGCCGTCCAGGCGACCATCGCCGCGCAAACGACGATGTGACGAATGCTGATCATGGTCGTCCTCATTCTCGGGTTTCGGGAAAGTTGCCGACCGCGATGCGGGCGGACGCGTCGGTCTCGATGCGCGGCCCGATCGCGGGCCGCCTCGATGCGTGGCCGATCCCGCGCGCGCCGATCGGGCGGCGGCGGCTACTCGAACACCGGCTCCATGCCGGCCTTGCGCAAAGCCTCGGCGCGCGCCTTCATCCAGCCCTCGGCGAAGGCCTTGTCGTCCGAGGGGGCCGAGGCGGTGAACCCTTTCCAGGCGTCGATCATCACCTGCTGCCGCCGGATCAGCGCGTCGTTGTGTTTCTGCGCGGCGTCGGTCCAGACGCCTTTCTCGCGGAATGCCTTGATCGCGCCGGGGTGGTAGGGCGCGACCCAAGTGAAATTCTGCTTGTCGAGGGCCATGCCGTCGGCGCCGGGCGCGCCTGCCTTGTAGGCGTCGTACGTGTCGATCATCGCCTTCGTGATCTCGTACACCGACGCCTCGGAGCGGTCGGCGTAGGTCGTGAAGATGGGGTAGGCATAACCGGCCATGGTTACCGGCGCCTTGTCGAGGCCGCCGGCGCCGCAGGTGGCGCGCACCGGAACGAAATAGGGCGCTCGCTTGTGGACGCGGGCCCAGCCCTCCTTGTCGTCGGCGGCCATGGGGGGCCAGACAATGCCTCTGGGCGAACTGTCGGCTTCCTTGGACTGACCGGAGATCGTCGAGCTGATGACGGCGTCGACCTCGTTGTTCAGCACGCCCTTCCACATCGCGTTGTTCGAGGAGAACTCGACGACCTTCATGTCCTTTTCGGTAAGGCCCGCGAACGCGATGATGCCGTAGGCTCCCTGGGTCAAGGCCGGGGAGCCCACGACGACGCCAAGCCGCTTGCCCTTGAGATCCTTCAGGTCCTTCACGCCGGTGTCCTTGGCGACGGCGAGCCCCAGCCCGTTGCACGACGTCGCCGTCATGATCAGGCGGACGGGTTGTGGTCCCCATGCCTTCTGGCCGAACTCGAGAACGCCTTCCTGGGCGAAGTAGACGCCGACGCCCATCTGCGAAATCGCGGCGCGCCCGGCACGCAGCGGCGCCAGGCGACCGGTGTCGTTGCCCGAGGGCAGGATGCGCACGTCGACGCCGAGCTTCTGCTTGAACTGCTGCCCCACGGCCACGGCGATGTTGAACCCCGACGATCCGGTATCGTAGGCCGTCCACGACATTTCCTTGGCCGTCTGCGCGCCGACGGGCATCGCGGCGAACATCGATCCGATCAGGATCGCGGCGAGAGTCGAACGACGTGTCGTCATGGCAGTGCCTCTCCTTCGACACATCGAGGTGTCGGCGTGTTTCATTCGTGAACCGACGTTCACTGTGGCTCGCCGGGTGAGACGAGTCCAGCCGGTGGTGTCAGATTTCGTCGTCGAAGAACTTGTTGGGCGAGAGGAAGATGGCGAGCATGGTCGCGCCATCGCGGGTCCATGCGTCGTGCCGGCTGCCTTGCGGGCGCCAGACGAAGTTGCCGGCGCTGCAAACGCCGTCGGCGTCCTCGAACGAGCCTTCCAGCACGAAGGTCTGCTCGACGCGGACATGCTCGTGATAGGGCAATTTCGCGCCCGGTTCCTAGCGCATCAGCAAGGTGGCCATGCCGGTGGTTTTGTCTTCCATCAGCGTCTTGGCAACGACGCCCGGCCAGCGTGTCGGCGACCACGGGATCGAGGCGACGTCGACATAGCGCGAGGCGAGGTCGGGGGCGGGCGTGCTGGCAGCGTCCTGGGGCACGGTTGTCTCCTCGGGTCAGCGGGTGGCGGCGCGAACGGCGGTATGGGTGCCGCCGCGCATGACGTGGCCGGGCAGTGGATGGCCGACGATGCTTTCGGCCAGCCTGGCGCATTCGACGAGCGCGTCGAGATCGAGGCCGGTCTCGACGCCCATCTCCTCGCACATGAAGGCGAAGTCTTCGGTGCAGATGTTGCCGGCGGCGCCTTTGGTGGCCGCGAACGGGCAGCCGCCGAGGCCGCCGACGGAGGCGTCGAACTTGCGCACGCCCATGCGCAGGCCGGCGTAGGCGCTGGCGAGGCCGGTGCCGCGCGTGTCGTGCAGATGCAGCGTGATCTCGAGGTCGGGCCACTTCTCGCGGATGGAGCCGATCAGGCGCTGGATCGACGCGGGCGTCGCCCAGCCCATCGCGTCCGTCAGTTTCAGCGTATTCAGCGTCACGCCTGCGATCTCGGCTTCGGCGAGAACCGTGGCGACCCTTTGCAGGATCGTGGCGGTGCTCAGCTCGCCCTCGTAGTTGCAGCCGAACGCGCCCATCACGTAGCCCGCGTCGATCTTGACGCCGCGCTCCTTCAGCAGGGCGATCGAGCCGCGTTGCTCGACGACCGCGTCCTCGACCGACTTGCCGAGATTCTTGCGCGCGAAGGTGTCGGAGGCGGTGATGCCCATGGTACCCGCGACCGACAGCGGCCCGGCCATCGCGCGTTCCAGGCCCTGGCGATTGAGGAACAGGGCGCTGTAGCGGACGCCGGGCTTCTGGCGGATGGCGGCGGCGACCTGCTCGGCGTCGGCCATCGAGGGCACGCGACGCGGATTGACGTAGGAGACGCAGGCGATTCGTTCGAGGCCGGTTTCGGCCAGTGCCTCGATCAGGCGGACCTTGTCGGCCGGCGCGACGGGACCCGGTTCGATCTGGAAGCCCTCGCGCGGGCCTTCCTCCTCGATGACGATACGTTTGGGCAGATCCGACATCGACGTTTCCTCCGGCCGTTTCGCCGATCATGGCAAAAAAAGAAGGGAGGCGCGATGGCCTCCCTTCCGGTGGTTTCGAGCGGCGGGGCGGAGCCTCAGCCTTCTTCCTGGAACGCTTCCTCGCGCTTCTTGCGAAGATTCGGTAGCGCCATGAGGATCAACAGCAGGGCCGTGACCGCGAACAGCGAGGCGCTGAGCGGCCGGGTGAAGAACACCGTGGCGTCGCCGCGCGACAGCAGCATGGCGCGGCGGAAGTACTCTTCCATCTGCGGCCCCAGCACGAGGCCGAGCAGGAAGGGCGCGCCCTCGCAGCCAAGCTTCAGGAAGATGTAGCCCAACACCCCGAAGACCGCGACCTGCTGGACGTGGAAATCGCTGTTTTGAAGCGAATACGCACCGATGCAGCAGAACACAAGGATGGCAGGGAACAGGTAGCGGTAGGGCACCGTCAGCAGCTTCACCCACATGCCGATCAGCGGCAGGTTGATGATCACCAGCATGAGGTTGCCGACCCACATCGAGGCGATCATGCCCCAGAACAGGTCCGGCTTCTTGGTCATGACCTCGGGTCCAGGCTGGATGCCCTGGATGATCATGGCGCCGACCATCAACGCCATGACGGCGTTCGACGGGATACCGAGGGTGAGCATCGGGATGAACGAGGTCTGCGCGGCGGCGTTGTTGGCCGCCTCGGGTGCGGCGACCCCTTCGATCGCGCCCTTGCCGAAACGCTCCGGAGTCTTGGAGAGCTTCTTCTCGAGCGTGTAGGCCGAGAAGGCGCCCAGCGTCGGACCACCACCGGGCAGAACGCCGAGAATGGACCCGAGCGCGGTACCGCGCAGCACCGGTTTCCAGAACGTCTTGAAATCCGCCCAGGTCGGCCAGAGGTTGCTGATCTTGGCAGCGGTGACGCTATGCCCGGTCGCCCGCTGCTCCAGATTGCCGATGATTTCGGCGATGCCGAACAGCCCCATGGCGATGGGCGCGAAGTCGATGCCGTCGCTGAGTTCGGGGATGTTGAACGTGAAGCGCTGGGCGCCGGTGTTGACGTCGGTGCCCACCAGGCCGATCAGCAGGCCAAGGAACACCATGGCGATCGCCTTGATGACCGAACCGCTCGCGAGCACGACGGCCGCGACGAGGCCCAGCGACATCAGGGCGCAGTATTCGGCGGGGCCGAATTTCTGGGCCATTTCGGTCAACGCCGGCGCGAACAGGACGATCAGGATCGTGCCAACGGTGCCGGCGAAGAACGAACCCAGCGCCGAGACCGACAGTGCAAGCCCGGCCTGGCCATTCTGCGCCATCTTGTAGCCGTCGAGCGCGGTCACCACCGAGGACGCCTCGCCCGGCAGATTCACCAGGATCGACGTCGTCGAGCCACCGTACTGGGCGCCATAGTAGATGCCCGCGAGCATGATCAGCGCCGATTCCGGCGGCAGTTTGAAGGTCAGCGGCAGCAGCATGGCGATCGTGGCCACGGGGCCGATGCCCGGCAGAACGCCGATCAAGGTACCGACCATGCAGCCGATGAAGCAGTACAGGAGGTTCGTTGCCGTCAGCACGACACCGAAGCCAAGCGCTACGTTGCTAAGGACTTCCATGTCACCAAACTCCCCGGATCACGCTGATGTTCATGCTGAGTCCGAGCTTGAAGATGATGACGCAGATTACGCACAGCACCAGCGACGACACGATCGTCTCGCCGAGCTTGAACTCGCCGCCGCCGAACGCCGACAGGAACACGAGCGCGATGGTCGCCGGCACCATCCCGGCGCGTTCGAACAGAAACGCGAAGACGACGACACCGATCGTCACGAACGTGATGGGCTTCCATTGCCCTTTGGCGATCGGTTCGCCTCCGGCCACGAGGGCCCGGAACGCGATGATCAAGCCAAGGCCGATCATGATGAAGGAAAGCATCCGGGGCACGTAGCCCGGTCCCATCCGCACGGCGGTCCCGAGGCTGAGCGTGGTGCCGTACCACAGGGCTCCGACGCCGAAGGCGACGAACATGAGCCCCGCCCATAAATCCTTGCTGTTCAGGCGGTTCAAGACTTCCTCCCTTGCCGGCACGTAGACCGGCGCATACCGTGTCCCGCCTTTGGGCGATGACGCGATACCATTACACGAAGCGACGCGGTGTCCAACCGTGAATCGGGCGCCTTTCGGCCGGTACCGGCGGACAGCCTATATGCGCCGCGGTGCTGACTGTCACCTGATGACGGTTTCCGGCGTTCCGCCGGTCGACGCGGTATCCGTCTCCGCGGCAGGCGGGCCCGGAAGATCGCGATTTCCGCGGCCGTGACCGGCAAAAGCGCCAGCGAGTTGGCGTCGCTGTACATTTCGTCGATGCGGGCATCCACCGGGGCCGTCGACGACGGGGCGGTCGGGCGCGGCCGCGCGGAACCGGCGCTGCTCCTCGCGACGCGGAACGGCGTCCGGCGTGCGCCGTTGCGTCGTTGGAGCGCGCGACGCACACTCGCCGCGGCGGAATGTCCCGGCTGGAGGAACGCATGGCGCGGCGCGGCGAGGAATTCATCGGCACCATGGCGGTGCAGGAGCGGCATCGTTTCGATATCGGCGCGCTGGAAGTCTACATGAAAGGGGCCGTCGAGGGGTTCGCCGCGCCCTTGTCGGTCGACCAGTTCAAGGGCGGCCAGTCGAACCCGACCTATCGGCTGACGGACGCGGCGGGCCGCCGCTACGTGCTGCGCCGCAAGCCGCCGGGCAAGTTGCTGCCGTCGGCGCACGCGGTCGACCGCGAGTTCCGGGTCATCGCGGCACTCAACAAGACCGACGTCCCGACGCCCAAGGCCTACGCGCTGTGCGAGGACGCTTCGGTGATCGGCACCGCCTTCTACATCATGGAGTTCTGCGACGGGCGGGTGCTGTGGGATCCGTTGTTGCCCGAGGTTCCGCGCGCGGGCAGGCGGGCGATCTACGAAGCCGAGATCGACACGTTGGCCCGTCTGCACAAGGTCGATCGGGCGGCGGTCGGATTGGGCGATTTCGGCCGTCCCGGCAACTACGTCGCGCGCCAGATTTCCCGCTGGGGTGGCCAGTACAAGGCATCGGAGACGGAAAAGATCGAGGCGATGGACAAGCTGCTGGCGTGGCTACCGGCCAACGCGCCGGAAGCCGACGTCACGACGATCGTGCATGGCGACTACCGGCTCGACAACATGGTCTTCCACCCCACCGAACCGCGGGTTCTCGGCGTGATCGACTGGGAAATAGCCACGTTGGGCGACCCGATCGCCGAGCTTTCCTATCTCTGCATGATGTACCGCATGCCGCGCGACCAGGGCGGCCTCGCCGACGACGACCTGGCCTCCCTCGGCGTTCCCGACGAAGCGGAAATGGTGCGAATGTATTGCGAGCGTACCGGCCGGTCGGGCATCGACCACTGGGATTTCTACATGGCCTACAATCTGTTCCGCGTCGCTTGCATCCGTCAGGGCGTCTACGCTCGCTCGCTCGATGGCACCGCATCCAACGTGCGCGCCGCCGATTCCGGCAGGCTGGTGCGGCCCAACGCGGAACTGGCGTGGGATCTGGCGCGGCGACTGGGCGCGTCGTGACGAACGTGGCTTGGCGGCGGACCGGGGCGTCGGCTACAGTCCTCGCGAGCGCGGGACCAACCGCGCCGCGATCGATCGACAGGGAGCACTGAAGGTGGCGCAACGTCCGGCGACGAACCCCGATTCGCCGCAAAAGAAGCCCGTGCCGCCGGCCGACCAGATCGAGGCAGCGGCGTTCGACCTCTTCGCCAGCCGCGGATTCCAGGTCACCACCGTGCGCGACGTGATGCGTGCCTGCGGTCTGACGCAGGGCGCGCTCTACAACCACTTCGCTTCGAAAGAGGATCTGCTCGCCACGATCATCCGGTCGACGCAGACGGGGCTGGAGCGCGAATGCAACGAGGCGCTGGCCGCCGCGGGTCCCAAGCCGGTCGAGCGTCTGCGCGCCTTCATTTACGCCTACACGCTGCGCCACGCGCGCAAGCGGGTCGAGGCGCTGGTGGCCAACCGGGAGTACGAATGGCTGGATTCGATCCGGCTGCAGGAAATCCGCGCCAGCCGCCGGCGCATCCGCGACGCCGTCGTCGCCATCCTGCGCGAGGGCGGCACCGCTTCGTTTCCGCTCAGCCGTGCCGGTGGCCGCGACGATCTTCGCATGCTCGCGATGGCGATGATGAACCAGGCGACCTACGTGGCGTACTGGTTCAAGCCGGGCGGCCAATGGACCGACGAGGAAGTCGCCCGGCTGCACGCGGACATTGCCTTGCGGATGGTGGGCGCGGCGACCGGCTGAACGAACGGACGCGCCGCGGACCGCTCAGCCGAGACGCTCGATCGCCATCTGGCGCAGTTTCGCGCGCTGGATTTTCGTGCCGTTGGCGCTGGGCGTGGTCGGGAACTCCTCGACCGGGAAAGCACGCACCGGCGTCTTGAAGTTCGCCAGGCCTTTGCGCGCGTGCGCGATGACGTCGGCTTCGTCGAAGCCGGCGCC
This sequence comes from Caenispirillum bisanense, assembly GCA_945878895.1. Lineage (GTDB taxonomy): Bacteria > Pseudomonadota > Alphaproteobacteria > Reyranellales > Reyranellaceae > CAMDVZ01. Next base: position 14,124 of record CAMDVZ010000081.1, read on the forward strand.
GGGCCTCGGCACGACGAACGCGACCAGCTTCACCCCGTCGACGCGCGGCACCGCCACGACCTGTGCCGCCAGCACCGCGTGGTGTTCCTGGAGATGCGATTCGATTTCCAGCGGATTCACGAGGAAGCCCGACAGGCGCAGCGTGTCGCCCATGCGCGCCTCGAACACGAACGAGCCGTCCTCGTTGACGTGGCCGGCGTCGCCGGTTTTCAGATAGCGGTCCTCGGTGAAGGCCGCGTCGGTCGCCGCCTGGTCGCCGAAATAGCCGACCATCATCGAT
>CAMDVZ010000082.1 GCA_945878895.1 Caenispirillum bisanense
AGCGTCGCGGCGGGATCGAGGATCACGACTTGCGGCACGTACTCTGCGTGCAGGTAACTTTCCTTCTTCATCGTCGTGGTGTCGGTGCAGCCCGCCCCCGGATTCAGTTCGCCCGCCGACAAGGTCGTGGGCACCGCGATCTGGCGCACCACCGGCCGCTTCACGGGCTTCCTGGTCGGCGGCTCGGCGTTGACGACGCGCTTGTAGTCGTCGAGTTGCGCCGGCTCCGTCACGTCGTTGGCCAGACACAGCTGGATGATCTTGCCGGCATCGGTCACCGAACCGCCGCCGACCGTCACGATCAGGTCGGCCCCGGCGGCGCGCGCGGCGTTGGCGGCACCGACGCAATCGGCGCGCGGCGTATGGGCGGCGATCCGGTCCCAGGTGCCGGCGTGGCGGTTGCCGAGCTTCTCGACGACGCCGCGCACGACGTCGGTGGTGCGAGCGAGCGTGCCGCTGACGACGAGAAAGACGCGGGTCGAGCCGAGTCGGGTCGCTTCCTCGGCGATCGCCTCGGCGCACGGTTTGCCGAACACGACCTGCTCGATGTGGGGGTAGCGGTGGATGCCGGCGGTTTGCATGGTTCGTCCCTCGGATTGGACCGCCACAGTGCCGTCGCCGGCCGGCGTCCGGCAAGTGCGGCGGTCAGTGGAACGCGAAGGCCGACATCGACAAGGATCCGGCCATGAAACCGCGGTGCAGGACCTCCCCGCGCGGCCGCTCGCCCGCCGCGCCCAGCGCCGCGAATAGCGGCAGGAAATGTTCGTCCGTGGGATGGTTCATGCGGGCGGCCGGCGCGCGTTCCTTCCAGGCCACCAGCTCGTCGGCGTCGCCACGCACGACCGCCTCGCACAGCCAGTCGTCGAACGCCCGCGCCCACGGCGCCGGTTGGGCGCCTGATATGCGGTCAAGCGCGCGCAGATTGTGGGTGGCGCTGCCGCTGCCAACCACCAGCACGCCCTCGGCCCGCAACGGCGCCAGCGCGAGGCCGACCCGGCGATGATGGGCGGCATCGCTGTCGGGCTGGACGGCGAGCTGGAGGATCGGAATGTCGGCCGCGGGCCACCCGAGCATCGCCGGCACCCAGCCGCCGTGATCGAGCCCCTGGTCCGGATCGGTGTCGGTCGCGATGCCCGCGGCGCCAAGCAGGGCCGCGATCCGCGCCGCCAGATCGGGCGCGCCCGGCGCGGGGTAACGCAGCCGGTAGAGTGCTTCCGGAAAGCCATGAAAGTCGTGGACCGTGTCGGGCCGCGCCGCCGACGACACCGCCGGCGCCCGCGTGCACCAGTGCGCGGAAACCGCCACGATGGCGGTGGGGCGTGGCACGAGGCCGCCGAGATCGGCCAGAAAGCGCCGCGTCGGCGAATCCTGAAGGATCAGCGTCGGCGCTCCGTGCGACACGAAAATCGCGGGCATGATCGGATCGGGCTGCATCGTCGTCTCCTGCGCCGCGTGGCCAACTCGCGCCCGCTGCGATGGCCGGTATTGCCCGATTGAGTCAATAAAGGAAAGTCGGTACTATTTAGTAACTTCGGGAAGAAGATGCGCCGCAGGGTGTTCTCCTTACACGACGAACCATGTGCAACGCGCACGCCCACGCCCGAGGCAATCCAGAATGACCAGCAACGCGGCCGGAACCACCTGCCCGATGGATTTCATCCTCCGGATACTGATGGGTCCGTGGACGACCTACATTCTCTACACGCTCGGCACCAGCGGCCCGCAGCGTTTCGGCGAGCTGAAACGGCGTGTCGTCGGGGTCTCGGCCAAGATGCTCACCGAGCGGCTGCGCACACTCGAGGATGCAGGCCTGGTGACGCGCCACTACGAGCCGACCATTCCGCCCAAGGTCACCTACGCGCTGACCGACCGCGGCCGCGAGTTGTCCGGCGTGCTCGACCAGCTGGCCGTGCTGGGGCAGCGCTGGATGGACGAAAACGCCGCCACTCGCCAAGACATCGCGGCGGAGTAGCCGGTCGCGCGCGCCGGCAGGGACCCCTGCCCGGAAGGCCGCCCCGAACGGGCGGCCTTTTGCTTGTCCGCCGCGCCGCCAGCACCGCAACACGCCGTTACAAATAGATCGTCGATCTCCGGGACGTAAACGTCCGGCGCCCTGTTCTCCTCGTGACCCACTCACCAGGGAGGACATCGATGAGACTGGGGATTATCGCTACCGCGTTCGCAGCCATGCTGGTCGCGACACCGGCGCTGGGACAGACCGACGGTCTGTTCGCGGCATCCTACAAGTTCGAGGGCGAGAAGCGCTTCGATCAGGCCGCCGCCCAGATCCAGCCACTGGCCGACCAGGGTCACGAATTCGCCCGCCTCAGGCTGGGCTGGCTGAACTACTCGGCCGCCAGATACTCGGACTCGATCCGCTTCTACAACCGCGTGATCGACGCCAACCCGCAAACGATCGACGGCCGCCTCGGCCTGATGCTGCCGCTGATGGCCCAGAAGCGCTGGGAAGAAGCCGCGGCGCAAGCCCGTCAGGTCCTGACGATCTCGCCCGCCGAATACACCGCGCAGGTCCGGCTGCTGGCGTGCCAGGAAGCGCTGAAGCAATGGCCGCAAATGGAGCAGCAGGCACGCACGCTCGCCGCGTACTACCCCTCCGACGCGACCGGCCTGCTCTATCTCGCCCGCGCCCGCGCCTGGCTGGGCAGGATCCCCGACGCCAAGGCCGCCTACGGCCAGGTGCTGGAACGCTTCCCGTCCAACGACGAGGCACGCAGCTACATCGCGAAGAACCCCTGATCGCCCCGACCACCAACCCAGAACGGAGGCGACCATGCCCGACGACAATCCGGCCACGCGACGCACGCTGCTCCAGCCCGAGACGCTGCGGCGCCTCGCCACCAGCGACACCGGTTTCGTGTTCGATCCCGTCACCGGCGACAGCTTCTCGGCCAACGGCCCGGCACTGGCGATCCTGCGCCTGGCCCAGACCGACCACGACCCCCGCGCGATCGCCACGGCGCTGGCGCGCGAGTTCGACGTCACCGAGACGACGGCCGAGCGCGACATCCTCGAATTCGCCGGCGTGCTGCGCCGGGTGATCGCATGAGCGTCCTCACCATCGCGATCACCGGCATGAACGCGCGTGCCGACAATCCCGGCCCCGGCGTTGCCGTCGCGCGCTGTCTCGTCGAATGCGGCCGCGACGACATCCGGCTCGTTGGCCTTGGCTACGACGCGCTCGAACCGGGGCTCTATCTCGGCGACCTGTTCGACGCGACGTACCTGCTGCCCTGGCCGTCGGCGGGGAAGGATGCCTACCTCGCCCACCTGCGCGAGATCCATGCCATCGAGCACGTCGACGCGATCATCCCCTGTCTCGACGCCGAGATACCGGCCTGCATCGCGTCGGGTCCGGAGCTGCGCGCGATGGGCATCCGCACGTTCCTGCCCGACCAGGCCGGCTTCGCGATGCGTTCCAAGGACCGACTGCCCGAAGCAGCCGAGGCAGCCGGCGTCGCCACGCCCGAAACGCGACGGATATCGGGTCCGGGCTTCTTCCATGCCTGCATCGCCGAGGGCTGGAGCTACCCTCTCGTGGTCAAGGGAGCGTTCTACGACGCGGCCATCGTGCACACGCCGCAACAGGGCATCGCCGCGTTCGAGCGCCTGGCGGCGCAGTGGGGTCACCCCGTGCTGGCGCAGAAACTGGTGACCGGCGAGGAGTTCAATCTCTGCGCGGTCGGCGACGGCGAGGGCGGCATGCTGGGCGCGGTGATGATGAAAAAGCGCGCCGTCACCGACAAGGGCAAGGGCTGGGCTGGCGTCTGCATCGCCGACGAGGCCCTGCACGATGCCGCGGCGCGCCTGATCCGGACGCTGAAGTGGCGCGGTCCTTGCGAGGTCGAGGCGATCCGCGACCGCGCCGGCACCCATCATCTGATCGAGATCAATCCGCGCTTTCCGGCCTGGGTCTATTTCACCCACGGCGTTGGCCGCAACCTGCCGGCCGCCTTGCTCGACCTCATGTGGGGCCGCGCGCCCTCCTTCGCGCCGGCCCGCGTCGGCTCGATGTTCATCCGCTATGCCCACGACGTGATCGTGCCGATGGCCGGCTTCGAAGCCGTCGTCACCAATGGAAGCCACACCTTCGCCGGAGCCACGCCATGAACGCCATCGTCCGCAAGCCCTGGAGCAAGCCCGTCCTGACGCCGCACCGCTCCGGCGGCGCCAACAAGTTCGGCAACGCCCGTCGAGGCAATTTCACCGCCGACATCGACGGCGTGCCGATCGCCGAACTCGTGGCGAAACACGGCTCGCCGCTGTTCGTCCTGTCGGAACGCCGCCTGCGCGAGAACGCGCGCCGCCTGCTGCGCGCCTTCCGCACCCGCTATCCCAGGGTGCGCTACGGCTGGTCCTACAAGACCAACTATCTCGACGCGGTCTGCGCCACGCTGCACCAGGAAGGCGCCTGGGCCGAAGTCGTGTCGGGCTTCGAGTACGACAAGGCGCGGCGTCTGGGCGTGCCGGGCTCCCGCATCATCTTCAACGGACCCTACAAGCAGCGCGCCGCGCTCGAGCGCGCGGTCGCCGATGGCGCGCTGATCCATCTCGACAATCTCGACGAGCTCTACATGCTCGAGGACGTGGCGCGCGCCGCCGGCAAGATCGTGCCGGTCGCCATGCGCCTGAACTTCGACACCGGCCACACCGAGGCATGGAGCCGGTTCGGCTTCAACGTCGAGTCGGGCGCCGCTCACGACGCCGCCCGCCGGCTGGCGGCCGGCGGCGCGCTGCGGCTCACCGGCCTGCACAGCCACATCGGCACCTTCGTGCTCGACCCGCGCGCCTACGCCGCCCAGATCAAGATCATGGCGCAGTTCATGGATTTCGCCGAACGCGAGGCGAGCGCGAAGATCGAGTATCTCGACATCGGCGGCGGCTTCGCCTCGCGCAACGCGTTGCAGGGTCTCTACCTGCCACCCGACCAGGCGGTGCCCGCCATCGAGCAGTACGCCGAGACCATCGCGTCGGCGATGATGGAAGCGGTGCGCGGCCGCAAGGAATGGCCGTGGCTGATCCTGGAAACCGGCCGTGCCGTGGTCGACGACGCCGAATCGCTGATCGCCTCGGTGGTCGGCTCCAAGCGCCTGCCCGACGGGCGCAAGTCGCTGATCCTCGACGCCGGCGTCAACATCCTGTTCACGGCCTACTGGTACCATCACGACTGCCAGCCAACCCGCGCCATCGACGGCATTCCCGAGGAGACGATGGTCTACGGCCCGCTCTGCATGAACATCGACATCATGCGGACCTCAGTATGGTTGCCGCCGCTCGACATCGGCGACACGCTCGTCTTCAATCCGGTCGGCGCCTACAACAACACCCAGTGGATGCAGTTCATCCAGTACCGGCCCCCGGTCGTGATGGTGCGCGAGAACGGCGACGTCGCCATGGTGCGCGAAGGCGACACGCTCGAAACCATGGTGTCGCAGGAACGGCTGCCTTCCGGCCTCGACCAGCTCTTCCCGCAAGGATTGCCCGAGTGAGCGGACGCCCCGCCGTTGCGGGTCTCGTCGACGCGGTCCGCCCGTATCTGCGCGGCTACTCGGCCGTGCTGTTCTGCGACGACGAGCTGGTCGGTCTGCTGGTTCTGGTCGTGACCTTCGTCCGCCCGGAGGTCGGCGTCGCCGGCCTCCTGGCGGCGCTGGCGGCACGCATGGCGGCGAAACAGCTGGGCTACGCCGACCAGGGCCAGCCGCCCGAGATCTACAACGCGCTGTTCCTGGGACTGATGATCGGCGCCACGTGGAACTTCACCCCCGTCGTGGCGCTGCTGGCGGTGACCGGCGGCGTCGCAGCGACCCTGGCCGCCCACGTGCTGCGCGGCTGGCTGTGGCGGCTCGACCGCCTGCCGGCTTTCAGCCTCGGCGCGGTCGCGATCGGCTGGCTCTTCATTCTGGTCGCGCCTGCGGCGACGGCATTGACGCCGCACGCGCAGCCGGCCTGGCTCGGCGAGTCCGTCGGTCCGGTCGATGCGCCGTTGCGGGCGCTGGGCTGGTTGCTGTTCACGCCACATCCGCTGGCGGGCGCGGCGTTGCTGGCGGCGCTGTTGCTGCGCTCGCGCTATCTCGCCGTGCTATGTCTGGCGGGCTACGGCGTCGGCGCGGGCCTGATCCTGGTGCTCGGCGCGAGCCTCGATCCCGCCGCCGCGGGTTTCAACTTCATGCTGGCGGCGATGGGCGTGGGCGGCATCTTCGCGGTGCCGGACAAGGCGAGCTTTGGCTGGGCGCTGTTCGCCGCCCTGATGGCGGCCCTGCTCGCGATCGCGCTGCACGAGCCATTGGCGCGCTTCGGCCTGCCGCCACTCACCACGCCCTTCATCCTCTCGACCCATCTCGTGCTGGCCGGACTGGCGGCCCGCATCGGCGGCGGGCGGCCCTGGCTGTTGCTGGACGCGCCCGCGATGCCCGAACGCAGCCTGCGCGCCGTCGCGCTCGCACGTGCCCGGCTGGGCGAACCCGGCAGCGTCGCCCTGTCATCGCCGGTGCTGGGAACGTGGACCCTGTCGCAGGCAATCGACGGAGAGCACACCCATCGTGGCGCCTGGCGGCATGCCTAGGATTTCGTCGTGACCGACGAGTCCGGACGCAGCCATCGCGCCAGCGGCGCCGAGCTCGGCGACTACCACGCCTTCGGCGCCCCCGTCGTGGCACCGGTGGCGGGCCGGGTCTGGCGCTGCGAGGGCACGATCCCGGACAACCCGCCCGGCGGCAGCGACACGCGACCGGGTCGCAATTTCGGCAACCACGTCTTGCTGCGCACGCCCGATGGCGTGTTCGTGCTGCTGGGCCATCTGCGCCAGCACAGCCTCGCGGTCGGCGCCGGCGACTGGGTCGAGGCCGGCACGCCGATCGGGGCCTGCGGCAACTCCGGTCGCTCGACGCAACCGCACGTCCATCTGCAAGCCCAGATGCTGGAGGACCCCGGCGCGCCAACCCGGCCCTCGCATCTGCGCGGCGTCGTCGTGCGCGATTGCGCGGGGGAACGCGGCGATTTCCGTCTGGCGGCGCGACCGCGCCAGGGCGCGCTGGTGACGCAAGCCGCACCCCAACCGGCACTGGCGGGCGCGCTGCACATGCCGGCAGGCCGCACCTTCGCCCTGCGCGACGAAGACGGCGTCGATCATGGCTTCGCCGTCGAGCTGACGTTGCTCGGCCAGTTCCGGCTGACGACCGCGACGGGCGCATCCGCGGCGTTCGAGGAACGCGCCGACGTGCTGGCCTTCTACGATCGTCGGGGCGGCAAGGACGCGGCGCTCGACGCGTGGCTGCTGGCGCTGGGCGTCTGCCCGTTCGCCGGCGTCGCCAGCCGGTGGCGCGACGCGCCGCCCGCCGATCTCGCGCCGCTCGCGCCCTTCCAGCGCCTGGCCCTCGCGCTGCTGCGCCCGTTCGGCGCCAGCCTCGACAGCCGCTACGAACGAACGTGGGACGAGGCCACCGCGACGTGGCGCCAGACCGGCCATCACGCGCTGACGTTGCTGCCGGGCGTGACGCTGACGGTCGACACCGAGGCCGAGATCGATCCGGTGGCCGGCTGCGTTGCCATCACGCTCTCGCGCGGAACCCACCGCCGCCGCTACATGCTCGCCGATACCGGCCGGCGTGGCGATGTCGGCGTCGCGGCGCTCGTGGTGCCGCTCGCGCCGCCACGGGCGCGGGCGGCGTGAGCGGGCCGCGGCCTACCCCGAGATCACCTTCTGGCCACTGCCGCGGCGCTTGCGGTTGATCTCGCGCAGGTACTCGATGCCGTCGGCCGCCACCGCGTCGCCGATCATGTAGTCGCCCTCGCCGGCCAGTTCCTCGAGGTCGACCCAGACGGCATAGACATGCTTGGTGCGGGCAGTGATGATGCCCGCCTGCAGCAGCGTCTTGACCAGCACCCGGAAGATGTTGGTGGCTTCCTTCATGCCCTCGCGGCGGCTGTTGGAGCCGAAACGCTCGCGCACGGCGTCGCGCACCCAGACCGGATCGAGGCCCATCTCCTCGTAGATGTAGCCGCGCTGGCTGATGCTGGTGAGATTGAACAGCAGCGATTCGAAGACGTGGGCGGCCCAGTCCTCGACCTTGTCGTGCTCTTCCGGCGTCAGGTTCGGCAGGGTGCGGTCGGCCCAGATCTTGCCGAACTTGTGGTGAAAGGCCTCGTCCGTCATCACCAGCTGCACCAGCCGCTTAAGCAACGGATCGCGCGTGTGCATGTAGGTGTCGGCGAAGGCCCCCATCGCGAGGCCCTCGAGCATGATCTGCATGCCGACGAGCTTCTTGTAGACCACCGGGCTCAGCACGATCTCGTTGAGGAAGCGGCCGAGCTCCGGACTGCATGGGTAGGGCGAACCCCAGCGCGCCTTGATGTAGCGGCCGAAGCCGGCGACGTGGCGGGCTTCCTCGCGGGCCTGGTTGGCGGCGTATTCCTGGGCGCCGGGATCGAGCAGGATGTCGCACAGCGACGCCGACAGCGACAGCGCGCCCTGCTCGCCGTGCAGGATGCCCGACAGGCGGAAGCGCGTGATGTTGTTGCCGAGCCGGATCTTCTGGCCCTCGTCGAGCTTGTCGGCCACCGCGCATTGCAGCTCCGGCACGCGGTCGGGCGGCATGATGTGCTCCTTCGCGAGATCGAAGGGCGTTGCGTAGTCGAGATAGGCGGGATTGTAGGGATCCCAGAAATGGTCGTGGGTGGCGCCGATGATGCGATCGAACGCGTCCGAACGCGTGTCGTAGCGGGCGACGTCGATCATCGAGGGAAAATCGTCGGGCGCCACGGCGCGGTAGGCGGGGTCGCGGGTGATGTGCTCGTCGCGGACTGATTCTGCGGCCATGACTTCCTCCTGGAACAGAGCGCGCCGGGCAGACGACGCGCGACCTTGGCTGCTACAAACGGCTCGTGTTGGACGGAACGCTACTCTAGGCTTCCGTTGACGTAAACGTAAATCAACGGGAATTTGTCCCCGGCAGACGATCGGGATCGCCCGCGCGACGCGGCTCAGCGACGGCGAAGAAACAGATCGGCCTTGCGATCGATCGCCAGCACCTCGTCCACCGACAATGGCCGCAGAATGGCCGGGCGAGCGAAGATGTCGGCCCGGTCGGCGTCGATGTCCCAGAACCGGAATCCCTCGGCCGCGAGCAGCTGGACGATGGCGATACCGCGCGCGCGCATGTCCGGCGAGGGCGCGATGGTGGGGCCGTTCATCCACTCCATGACGATGGTGAGATCGCGCGAGCGCCGGATCAGGTCCATGCCGCCCTCCACGATCAGCGGTTCGGCCTGTTCGGCGTCGATCAGCAGGAAATGGATGTGATCGACGAGCCTGCCGACCGTCTCGTCGAGCGTCGTGACCTTGACGTCGATGCTGGCCGGCGGCGGCGACATGACGGCGTCGATGGCGCGTGCGTCGGCCTCGCTCACGAGGCCCTCCGCCACGTGGCGTCGCCACACGCCGTCGGAGGTCGCGAAGAAGCCCCCGTGTCCCGACGTCTCGGGCGTGACGGTCATCGTCATGGTGCCGACGGCGTTCGAGGCCGCGAAGGGCATGATCGTCGTCGTGGCCGCCAGGCCGGCCCATTTGACCGAGCGCGCCAGGCGTTTCAGCAAGCGCGGGTTGGGCTCGTAGCCAAAGACCTTTCCGGTGTCCTGGACGCAATCGGCGATCAGCAGCACGTGGTAGCCGAGATTGGCCCCGACATTGACGGCGATGTCGCCACGCCCGATCGTCTTGTGCAGCACGCCGTCGAGCCACGGTTCCCACCAGCCGGTCTGGATGACCTCGGGACAGACCGAATCGTCGGCCAGGTCCACGAACATCGGCTGGCCGAAATGCAGCGTCACGACGCCGGTCTCGTCGCCCATGTAGCGAAACGGCGGCGTCGGCGGGACGTAGTGTCCGGCGCCCTCGAACGCGACCGCGCCCGGCAACAGCGATCGGCCGGCATCGCCGCAATGGGGAACCCGCCCGGTCGAGACGAACCCGTGCGCGAGATGCGCGACCAGTTCGCAGAAACTGACCCGGATCGCCGCGCGCCCGGTCCCGTCCCACGCCACCGCTATCCGGTCGGGACCGCCCGCGAGCCGCGCGACGGCATCGGCATGGTAGCGCCCGTGCTCGCGCGACAGGCGGATCATGGCCCGGCTGCGGGCCGAGAATGATTCGTCGTCGGGCAGCGCGCCTGCCGCCGCCGCGGCGGCGAAAAAGTCCGCCATGAACGCGCCGTCGAGCGTACCAGTGGTCACGGGCAACGCGACGCCGAAATCGGCGAGACCCGTCGCGACGATGTCGAGAAGGCCGGACGCCGTCGTCGGCAACGCCGCGCCGTCGTCGCGCCGCATCCACTCCATCAGTTCGCCAATGGCCGATTCGAGTTTGGTCATGCGCGTGTCCCGAAAATCGACCCGACGTTCCGGGGCGCCGTCCGCGGCAGTCGCACGACAGGGGGCGGCAGCGACGCGCCGAGGTCACCGGTCACCCGCTCCGTGAACGCCGTTTCCGCCACCTCGATGGTATCCATGCCCCGCTCCGTCCACGCCGTGCGGGTGCTTCGCCCGGATCGACGCGGTGGTCAAATCCGCCGGCCGCCGGGATCAACCCGCCGGCGTCGCCGGCATCGGCCGGTGCTTGCGATACATCTCGTCGATCCAGGCCGCGCCGGGATGGGCGCGCCAGCGCGCCAGCCACTGCCGCAGCGTATCGGGCATCGGCTCGCGCCGCCGCATGTCGGGATGATCGGGATCGACCAGGGGCGCCAACGAGGCCGCGGCGGCGAGATCGGCCAGGGTAAAACGATCTCCAACCAGATAACCGGTGGTGGCCGTCCGGTCGACCACGAAGTCGAGTGCTTCTGTGGCCGCCGCGCAGCCATCGTCGATGTCGGCTTGCGAGCCGATGCCGTTGCCCTTGCGGACCAGACCACGCGCCAGCGGGAAGGTCGCCGCGTACAGAGTCCGGGCTAGGCCGCCATGATCGGCGCCGAACACGCGCGCGACATAGCCGGCGTCGTCGAGTATCGCGGCCAATACGGCGCGACGGATGCGTGGCGTCAGATCCTCGTCGAACCGCCGTTCGATCGCGACCGCCTCTGCGCGCAACGCCGGATCGGCCGGAAACAGCGCCGGCGTCGACGCCTCCCGTTCGAGCCGTTCGAGAATCCGGGCCGAGCCCGCGACCGCCTCGCCGTCGATCACGAGGATCGGCGTGGCGGTCTGGCCGGACAGCCGCTTCGTGGCGCGCATGTGCGGCCCTGGCAGCAGGCTGCGGCGGCGGTGCGGCAAGCCCTTGAAGTCGCGCCCCCAGCGCGCCTTCTCGTTGTAGGGCGAATAGCGGAACTGGACGAGTTCGAGGTCGCGCGCCACGGCCATCTCCATTTACATGACGGTCGTCATTTTAATAGAATGACGACCGTCAGGCAACAAGGCAGAATCGGCATGCGCTATCCTCCCGGCCATCGCGACGAAGCACGGCGCCGGATCGTGCTCGAGGCCGGGCGCCTGTTCAGAAGCAAGGGCTACGACGGCGTCGGCGTCGACGAGATCATGCGCGCCGCCGGCCTGACGCATGGCGGCTTCTACGGCCATTTCCGGTCCAAGGCGGCGCTGTTCCGGGCGGTCTTGGCGGACGCCCACGATTTCAATCTGCGGATGGCGGCGCGCGCCGCCACCGACGACGAGGGCCTGCGGCGCGAGGCGATGGCGCTGGTCGGCTACTACCTCGATCCCGCCAATCGCGACCGGGTCGGCCAGGGCTGCATGCTGGCATCGCTGTCGGGCGACGCCGCGCGCGCCGACGCCGACGCCCGCGGCGCCTGGGCCGGCCAGGTCCGGGACCTCGCGACCCAGTTCGCGCGCGGCCTGCCGCCGCCCGCGGCGGGCCTCGCGCCCGACGCGAACCGGCCCGATCCACGGGGCATGGCCGCCGTCGCGCTGTGCGTCGGCGGACTGACGCTGGCGCGCGGCATGGCCGACGAGACGCTGGCGGCCGCCATGCTGGCGGCCTGCCGGGCCGAGGTCGCGCGCGTGCTCGCCGTCGCGGACCCCGGCGCGCCGTCCGACGCTACTTCTTCTCGACGTTCCAGAAGATCGTCACCGGCGCGTTGATCCAGCCCTGCACTTTCGGACCGAGGCCGGCGACGCTGAAGGCTTCGCCGAGATGCACGTGGGTGACGATCTTGAGGTAGTGCTTCTGGACCTCCAGCGCCACCGCCTTGCGCGTGGCGGCATCGGGCGCCAGCGCGTATTTTTCGCGGAGTGTCTCCATCTGCGCGTCGCAAGGCCAACCCGCCCGGCTCTTCTCGCAGCTGGCCTGGAGGAACGGCGTCATCAGCGGGTCGAACAGGTCGGCCATCGACCAGTAGGTCAGGAACACGTCCCAGCCACCTTCCGAGGGCGGCCCCTTCTTGGTCAGCAGCCGGTTGACCAGCGACTGCCAGTCCATCGACTGCATGTCGACCTTGAAGCCGGCCTTCTCCAGCAGGCTCTTGGCGACCGGCGCCAGGTTGGCGAGCGAGGCGGTGTCGCTGGCGTGCAGGATGGTGACCGGCCGGCCATCGTAGCCGCCCTCCTTCAGCAACTCGCGGGCGCGGGCGGCGTTGCCCTCGATCAGGCCCGCCATGCCCTCCGTCGATTCCAGCGGCGATCCGCAGGGATAGAGCGACTTGCAGAGGCGGTAGAAGCGCGGATCGCCGACCACGGCCTTCAGGAAATCCTCCTGGTTCAGTGCCATTTGCGCTGCCTGGCGCAGCTTCTCGTTGTTGAAAGGCGCATGGAGCCAGTTGGGCCGGAAGACGTACTGGTTGCCGATCTCGGCCTTCACCAGCCGCACGCCCTTGTCCTTCTCCACCAGCGGGATCAGGTCGTAGGGCACCTGCTCGACGATATCGACCTCGCCGTTGAGCAGCGCGTTGACCTGGGTCTGCGGGTCGGGGATCCACACCCACTCGACGCGGTCGACCTTCGCGACCTTGCCACCCGCCATGCCGGAAGCGGGCTCGGCGCGCGGCTTGTACTTCGCGTTCTTCACGTAGACGATCTTCTCGCCCGGCTTCCATTCGTCCTGCTTGAGCACGAAGGGACCCGATCCGACATACTCGCCGAGCTGTTTGAACGGGTCGGTCTCGGCGACCCGCTTCGGCATCATGAAGGGCACCACGACGCTGGGCTTGGCCAGCGACTCGACCACCAGGCCGTAGGGCTGCTTCATCGTCATCTGGAAGCTGCGCGCGTCGAGCGGCTTCATGTCGGCCATGAACAGCAGCAGCTTCTGGCCCATCGGATCGCGCGCGCCCCAGCGCCGGATCGAGGCCACGCAATCCTCGGCGGTGACGGGCTTGCCGTCGTGCCATTCGAGACCTTCGCGCAAGGTGAAGGTCCAGGTGACCTTGTCGTCGGCGACCTTCCAGCTATCGACCATCTGCGGCCTGATCTGGAACTTCTCGTCGATCGAGAACAGCGTGTCGTAGATCAGATAGCCGTGATTGCGCACGATGTAGGCGCCGCTCCACACCGGATCGAGCACCTTGATGTCGGAGTGCATCACCACGCGCAACGTCTGCGCCGGTGCCGGCATCGCCGCGCCGATCGTCGCGCTCGTGGCCAGCGCCGCGGCGATCGCCATCATTCGCAAGAAAACCCACATGGTCGTCTCTCCTCCAGTTCGAGTCGATGCGCGACGAACGGCACTGGCGGGCGATCACCCCGCATCCCCGGCGATCGCCACGCAAACTCTATGCCCGGATCTGCCCGGCTGCGAGTCCCCATGCAGCGCCCGCCACCCACCCGGGCAATCGGGTAGAAGGTGCCTCGATAGCCGTCGGATGCCGTCGGCTGCCTCCTGCGCCACGTCACGGGACACTGCCGGGCGACGGCATCTGATGTCGATGCCCGTGCGCCGCGGCCGCCCGATGGCGCCGATCGTGTCGTCAGGACCTGGCGGCTGCCTGGTGCACGGCTTGTCCGATCTCCCCCCCACGTCCGCGCTTTGGTCGGACACGCCCGGACAAGGCGACAAACGGCCGGACAACGTACTTTTTGATCGGACAAGGCCCGGACAACACCCCTTTTGCGTCGGACGGGTGTCGGACAACATACGCAGGACCTTCGGACACGAGCGGGACAGCGCCTCGAAACGCCCGACCGGCGCCGCCATCGGGTCGGACGCTTGCGTCGACCCGCGACCACAGGTCGGGTCGACATGCGCCGCCCGCCGGGTCCGGCGCCGATCTCGCCCCCGTTCACGGAAAGTCAGTCTGGTCTGATTTTCCAAATATTCACTCACAATTCTTATATAGCATTTCCAGAATAGCTCTTCAAGGCCTCCCCCACGCC
>CAMDVZ010000083.1 GCA_945878895.1 Caenispirillum bisanense
CACCGGCGTGGCGCGTCGGCCGCTGAAGGCCGGCGAGGTGCTGCAGGACGCCATCGACGCGCAGTTGAAGGCGATCGGCGAGGACCCGGCGCTGGTGCGCGCGTTCTTCAGGGCCAAAGATGTAGCCTATATTACTGACTAATTAGTAACTCCACTATCTCTGGTGTACAAAGCGCTCCTGATTTGTCCGCTAGAGCGGATGGCACTATTGTAGTCGTCTGGACGGATGGTAGTCTATCATCACTGGATATTCGCGGCCAAATTTTGCGTATCGTGGACACTAATGCGATCTCCGGAAGTGACGGAGTTGGCGATACGATATTTGGTGGCAATTTAAGTGACACTATTCTTGGGTTTGGCGGAAATGACGTCTTATTTGGTGGTGACGGTAATGACAGTCTTAACGGTGGCAACAACAGTGACACGCTCTATGGAGGCCAAGGAAACGATGCATTTGTAGATGGATTTTTTGGAGACGACACCATCTACGGAGGCGACGGCAACGACCGGATGCGCGGCGGTCCAGGCAACGACACCATATTCGGCGGCGTCGGCACCTTCGATCTGGCTTATTTCGACGACTCCGCCTCGCCGGTAGTCGGAAACATCGCCACCGGTACGGTCACCAGTGCCGTCGGCACCGACACGCTGATGGGTGTCGATGGGCTTGTCGGCGGCGGCGCGGCCGATACGTTCACCGGCGATGGGCTCGACAACTACTTTTTCGGCAATTCCGGCAACGACACCATGTCCGGCGGCTACGGCGCCGACTTCTTCGTCGGCGCGGCCGGCAACGACACGTTCGATGGCGGCTCGCCGTATAGTTTCGACCGCTTCGATCTGCTCGATTTCGATACGGTCGACTATGGCCAGAGCAACGCGACCGCGAAGATCGTCGTCGACATGGCGGCGCACACCGTATCCGGCAATGGCTCGGTCGGCGTCGATACCATCCTGAATATCGAAGTCGTGCTCGGCACGACGTTCGACGATACCTTTTACGGCGGTGGCGGCGCGCGCTTCGAGGCGTTCCGCGGTGGCGCGGGCAACGACCTGATCGTCGGCGCAGGTATCCAGACACGCGCCGAATACAGCGATGCCACGGGCGCTGTCACCATCGTGCTCACCGGCGCGGCCGACGGTCTCGGCACCGCCACCGGCGCCGGTGTCGGCACCGATACGTTTCGCTACGTCAACCAGTTCACCGGCGGCAATTTCAACGACGTATTCGACGCCTCGGCATTCGTCTCCGATTTCGCGGAATCGAGCCCGGGATTCAATCACTTCCGTGGCGGCGCCGGCAACGACACCATCGTTGGCAATGGCTTCACCCGTCTGACCTACGACTCATCGACCGCCGGCATCCTGTTCGATTTCAGCCAGTCCACCGTCGCCGACGGGCTGGGTGGAATCGACACATTCAGCGGCGTCGTCGCCGCGACCGGGAGTAGCCTGGCGGACACGTTCCTTGGCGGTGGCGGCGACGATACCGTCACCGGCCGCGCAGGTAACGATACGATCTATGGCGGCGGCGGCAACGACGTCGCCCGCTACGACAACACCGACTACCAGACATCGACGGGTATCCACGTCGACATGGCCGCCGGGACAGTCGTCGGCGACACGACCTATATCGGTACCGATCGCATCTACGGTGTCGAAATCGTCGGCGGTAGCTTGCTTGCGGACGTCTACGTGGCGGCCGGGTTCGCTGGTGGCAGCCAGACCGGCACGTACAGGGATGGTGCCTTCGACAACGCGAACCACAACGTGTTCTCGGGCCAGGACGGCAACGATACAATCACCGGCAACGGACAGACCAGCATCCGCTACGCCGACGCCAACGCGGGTATCGTCGTCACCTTCACGAGCCAAGGGGCCGGCACCGTGGTCGGCGGCCTCGATGTCGACACCGATAGCTTCACCGGGGTCTATTCCGTCAGCGACAGCGAGTTCGCCGACACGATGTATGGCAGCAGTGTCACGAGCGATCCGACCTACGTCGAGGTCTTCACCCTCAAGGGCGGCAACGACACCGTCTACGGCGGCCTCGGACGAGACGCGGTTTCCTGGTCCGGCGCGGCGGGCTCGGCGGCGGTGGTCGTCGATCTTGCCAACAACACAGCGACCGGGACCGGCATCGGCAACGACAGGCTGTTCCGCATCGAGGATGTCATCGGCGACGACGGCAACGACACGCTGACCGGCGACGGCGGCGCCAACACGTTCAGCGGCCTCGCCGGCAACGACACTTTCGATGGCGCGGGCGGCATCGATGTCGCGAGGTACTGGTTCGACACCACCGGGATCGTCGCCAACTTCGCCGCCGGCACCGTGGTCGACGGCTTTGGCGGCACCGACACGCTGTTGAATATCGAGCGGCTGTCAGGCTCGCGCTACACCGACACCGTCACAGGCAGCGCCGGCAACGACACCGTGATGGCGCAGGAAGGCGACGATTTCGTCCAGGGCGGCAGCGGCGCCGACTCGCTCTATGGCGGCGTCGGCAACGACGTGATCCATGGCGAGGACGGCGACGACATTCTCAACGGCGGCACCGCCGGCGTCGGCAACATCAACCAGCTATTCGGCGGTGCTGGCAACGACGTAGTGACTTACGCTGGCTACACCAGCGCGCTCTATGTCGATCTTGGCACCGGCGGCGGTCATGTCGGCGGCGTCTTCACCGACCTCATCTCGGGCGTGGAGGGTGTACTCGGCGGCGACGGTAGCGACGGGCTGGTCGGCGATGGGTTCGCCAACACTCTCGGCGGCGGCGCGGGCGCGGTCGACGATCTGCTGTTCGGCGGTGGCGGAGACGACGTGCTGTACGGTGGCGATCACGCGGCGGCCAGCTTCAACCAGTTGTTCGGTGATAGCGGCGTCGACACGGTCGACTACAGCGGCACTTCCGGCCGGGTGTTCGTCGATCTGCGAGCCCCGGCCGGCCACATCGATAACGGCACCGGGTTCGTGCTCCACGATCTCATGAACTCCGTCGAGAACGCCATCGGTGGCTTCGGCCACGACATCCTGGTCGGCACCGATGCCGACGCCAACACCCTGTTCGGTGGCTTCGGCGGCTCCGATCTGCTGTTCGGCTTCGCCGGCGACGACGTGCTGAGCGGCGGTGCCGGCGGGTCAGGTACCTACAACCAGCTTTGGGGCGACACGGGTTCGGACACGGCCTCCTACGATTTTGCCATGACGATGGTTTACGCCGACCTCAACGTCGTGGCCGGTTGGGTCGCCAACGGCGGCGGTTCGCTGGTGCTCAACGACGTCTACAATGCGATCGAGAACCTGATCGGTGGATCGGCCGGCGACTCGCTGGTCGGTGATGGCCTCGCCAACGTGCTCACCGGCGGCGGCGGCGCGGACCTGCTCTACGGACGGGGCGGCGCGGACACGTTCGTCTACCGGGCGGCCAGCGAAAGCAACCTGACGACTGGTTACGACTCGATCGCGGACTTCGAGGCCGGCAGCGACAAGCTCGACTTCACGAGGTTCGCCATCACCTCCGCGCAGGTGACGATCCTGGCGGCTGGCGGGTTTACCTCGGCGCTCTACGCCAACGTCGACGGCATCGCCGGCGACGATCTCGCGCTGGTGGTGACGGGCACGACGGCGTCGATCACCATGGCCGATATCCTGTTCTGACGTCGGGGGCGGGATTTTTCGCGCGGTCGGGCGCGGGAGCCGCCGCCGCGTGCCCTCACCCGCCGGCCAGCCGTCCGATCGTCGCCGTCGTGCTGAAGCCGGGCGACAGTTCCGCCAGCACCACCGTGCCGCCCCAGCTCTCCACGAGGCCAGCCCCGACCACGGTGTCGCGCGTGTAGTCCGCACCCTTGACCAGCACGTCGGGGCGCACCGTTTCGATCAGGCGCAGCGGGGTGTCCTCCTCGAACACGCAGACCAGATCGACGTCGGCCAGCGAGGCCAGCACGGCGGCGCGCGCGCCTTCGTCGTTGACGGGACGGGTCGGGCCCTTGAGGCGGCGCACCGAGGCGTCGGCGTTGAGGCCGACCACGAGGCGATCGCAGGCGGCGCGGGCCTGGCGCATCAGCGCGACGTGGCCGGGATGCAGCAGGTCGAAGCAGCCGTTGGTGAAGCCGACCCGCAGGCCGGCCTGGCGCCAGCCCGCCAGCGCGGCCTCGAGGCGGGCGGCGTCGGCGATCTTGACGGCGTGGCCGATGGCCGCACCGGCGATCGGGCCGGCCAGTTCGGCGAGCGTGCAGGTCGCGGTGCCGAGCTTCGCGACCACGATGCCGGCCGCGGCGTTGGCCAGCGGCACCGCCTCCTCCAGCGCGAAACCGGCCGCCAGCGCCGCCGCCAGGGTGACGATAACGGTGTAGCCGGCGCCGGAGACGTCGAACACTTCGCGGGCGCGCGAGGCGACGTGCAGGGTCGGCTGGCCGGGGCGCACCAGGCTCATGCCGCGGGCGCCCCGGGTGACCAGCATGCCGCCGAAGCCGTGGCGCCCGATCAACAGGCGGGCGGCGGTCTCGATCTCGGCATCCTCGACGCAGGCGAGGCCCGAGGCCTCGGCCAGTTCGTGGCGGTTGGGGGTCAGCAGGTCGGCCCCGGCATAGGCGGCGTAGTCGCGCTGCTTGGGATCGACGATCGTGCGTCGATTCTACTGACGTGAGCGGTCGATTATTTCTTTCGCAAAACCGCCCGCCAGCATGCCCTTTCCGTAGTCCGAAAGAACGACGATATCGCACCCGCCCAACGACAAGTCGACCCGCGACAGGGCATCGGCCCTCGCCGGTTCCGACAGCGGCGCAACGCTCTCTTGGTCGGCCCGCAGCAGCTGCTGGGTGCCGCCCACGAACCGGCTCTTGACGGTGCTGAGCCGCCCGGTCTCGACCACCAGCTGGGCGGCGATCGCCTTCTCGGCCCCCATCAGGGCGGCGATCTCGTGGCCGGCCCGATCGTTGCCCGCGACCGTCACCAGGCAGCTGGCCGCCCCCAGCGCCGCGACGTTGCGCGCCACGTTGCCGGCACCCCCCAGCATGGCGGTCTCGCGCTCGACCAGCAGCACGGGGATCGGCGCCTCGGGCGAGATGCGTTCGACCCGGCCATAGACGTAGCGGTCGAGCATGGCGTCGCCGATCACCAACACGCGCGCCCGCGACAGCGCCGGCAAGCGGGTCAACGGGGAATCGGCGGCGGACTTGTCCATGGCGTGGTTCCAGGCGAGGGCGGTGGTGTCGCGCGATGCGGGCGTCGCGGACCCGGCACCGGAAGGCGTCGCCATCATGAATCAACGCGCGCCGTTTTCCCAGCACGCCGCGCTATGATGAGCGTCAGCATGCCAGGCGCCGAACTCCCGATGACTCTCTCTTCCGCCGCCGCTCTCTCGCGCGGCCGCCGCGTTTATCGTTTCGACGACGGCGGTCCCGGAATCCTCGTTGCCAGCGCCGTCGATCTCGATTCCTTCCACGCCCGCTTCCTCGCCCAATGGCCGATGACCCGCGTGGCCGACGCGACCACCGATCCGCCCGCCATCGTCATCGAGACGGTCTCCGACGTCGGCGGTTCGCTGCTGCTGCGCCATCCCGGCCTGCCCGACGGCGGGCTCGCCTGCGCCGACGCCGCCGAAGCCGCCAACCAGCTGGTCGGCACGCTGGCGCTCGAACTGGGCTTGCGCCGCCCGACATGGCTGTCGCTGCACGCCGGCGCCGCCGCCGGCGATGGCGGCCTGATCGCCCTGCCCGGCGATTCGCTGAGCGGCAAGAGCACGCTCGCCATGCAGCTCGCCGCGCGTGGTCTTGCCTTCTTCGGCGACGACCGCCTGATGCTGGCGCCGCCCCGGGACGGCGGCCGCTGGCGTGGCGTGTCGCTCGGCCTGACTCCGCGCGTGCGCCTGCCGGTCCATCCGCTGGCCGGCACCGACTACATCGCCTTCGTCGCCGCGCGTCTGACCATCGAGCACCGCGACGCCGCGGATCGGCCACTGGTGGCGACCGTCGATCCGGCCTCGCTGGGCGGCAAGCCGTTCGGTAGCGCCGCACCACTCGCCGCCATCGTCCTGCCGACCCGCGTCGAGGATCCCGACACGCTCGACCTGCGTCGCGCGGCGGCGGGTGAAACCATGGTCGCGCTGCTGCGCCAGGTCGCGGCGCCGGCGCTGGCGTCGACCGCCCTGGTCGCGAGCCTGCGGGCGCTGGTGGCGGCGGTGCCCGCGTGGCGCCTGACGTTCGGGTCGAGCGCGCGGGCGGCCGATCGTTTGCTGGAACTGTCGCGCGGGACTTGACCGGGCCGCGCCCCGCGTCGGACAACGCCGTCATGCCCTACTATGGACAAGCCGAGGGCGTCACGGTGACGACGCTCGACGACGGAACCTTCCTCGTCCATCCCGCGACGCAGGAGATCTACTTTCTCGACGCGCTGGCGGCCGGTGTGTGGTCGGCGCTGGCCGAGCCGTCCGACGAGACCGAACTGGCCGAACTGTTGTGCGAGGCCTTCCCCGAAACCGACGCCGCGACCATCCGCGCCGATCTCGCCCGCCTGCTCGCCGATCTCCTCGCCCGCGAGCTTGCCGTCGTGGCGTGAGGAATTCTCGCCGGTCCGCGAGCGATATCGCGTTGACGGGGAAGGCGCGGGAATTCACGACTGAAGGCGAGACGCAGGATCGAGAGGGAGAACGCCATGGCGGCCGAGAAGACGATGCTGGTGATCGGCGCGGGCGACGCGACGGGCGGCGCCATCGCCCGGCGCTTCGCCCGCGAGGGCTACGTCGCCTGCGTCACCCGCCGCACCGCGGCCAGCCTCGATCCGCTGGTGAAACGCATCGAGGGCGAAGGCGGCAAGGCACGCGCTTTCGGCAGCAACGCGCGCAAGGAAGAGGACGTCGTGGCGCTGTTCGAGACCATCGAACGCGAGGTCGGTCCGCTCGGCGCCGTCGTCTTCAACGTCGGCGGCAACGTGCGCTTTCCGATTCGCGACACCACCGCGCGCGTCTACACCAAGGTGTGGGAGATGTGCGCGCTGGGTGGATTTCTGGTCGGCCGCGAGGCTGCGAAAGTCATGGTGCCACGCCAGCGCGGCACGATCCTTTTCACCGGCGCCACCGCCAGCCTGCGCGGTGCCTCGGGCTATTCGGCGTTCTCGGGCGGCAAGGCCGCCTTGCGGGCGCTGGCCCAGAGCATGGGCCGCGAACTTGGCCCCGAAGGCATCCATGTCGGCCACGTCGTGATCGACGGCGCCATCGACACCGCTTGGGGCCGCGCCAACTTTCCGCGCGTGGTCGAACTCAAGGACAAGCAGGGTGTTCTCTCGGGCGACTCGATCGCGGAGAACTACTGGATGCTGCACAATCAGCCGCGCGACGCCTGGACCCACGAGCTCGACCTGCGGCCGTGGATGGAAAAGTGGTAGGCGCGGGCGTCGACGAAAGAGGAGAGACCATCATGGCCGGACCACTGGCGGGCATCCGGGTGATCGACCTCACGACGGTGATCTCGGGGCCGGTCTGCACGATGTTGCTGGCCGACCAGGGCGCCGACGTGATCAAGATCGAGCCGCCCGGCGGCGACATCGCGCGGCGCACCGCGGGCGACGGCGAATTCACCGCCATGTTCGTGTCGTCCAACCGCGGCAAGCGCTCCATAGCGCTCGACCTGAAACAACCCGACGCGCTCGACGCCCTGCGCAGGCTGATCGCGACGGCCGACGTGCTCGTCCAGAATTTCCGCCCCGGCACGATGGAGCGGCTGGGACTCGACGAGCCGGCGATGCGCAAGCTCAACCCCGGCCTCGTCTACCTGTCGATCTCCGGCGTCGGCGAGACCGGTCCCTACGTGAAAAAGCGCGTCTACGATCCGATCATCCAGTCGCTGTCGGGCCTCGCCGACGTTCAGGCCGATCAGGCGACGGGGCGGCCGCAGATGATCCGCACCATCGTCGCCGACAAGACCACCGGCGTGTTCGGCGCCCAGGCGATTTGCGCGGCACTGGTGGCGCGCGCGCGCACCGGCGAAGGCCAGCACATCCGTCTCTCGATGCTCGACACGATGGTCGCCTTCATCTGGCCCGAGGCGATGACGCAGTACACCGTGGTCGGCAAGGAAGGCGGCGGCGTCAATCCGACGGCGCGACCGGACCTGATCTTCAAGACGCTGGACGGCTACATCACCGTCGGTTCGGTATCCGATGCCGAATGGCGCGGCCTTTGCGGCGTGCTCGGGCGGCCTGAATGGATCGAGGACCCCCGCTTCAAGGCGCCGTCGGGGCGGTCGGCGAACGCGGCCGAGCGCCTGCGGCTGGTCGGCGAGATCCTGGCGACCGGCCGTGGCCAGGACTGGCTCGACCGGCTCGACGCCGCCGACGTGCCCTGCGCGCCTGTCCTGCGGCGCGGCGAGGTGATGGACAACGTCCAGGTGGTCAACAACGGCCTGATCGAGACCTTCGAGCAGCCGACATTCGGCACCGTCCGCCAGCCGCGCCCGGCCGCCCGCTTCGCGGCGACGCCGGCCCGGATCGGTGGTCCCGCGCCGCGCATCGGCGAACATACCGACGCCATTCTCGCCGAAGCCGGCTATTCTGCCGAGGATATCGCGGCGCTCAAGGCGTCGCGGGCGGCGCGCGCGGCGAGTCAGCCGGGCTGACATCGGCTTCGACGTCGACATGCGCGTACGCCGTCTTGGGAGGGGTTCGGAAATGGCGGATGGAAAGAGTGGTTTGATCCTGTGGGGTGTCGCGAGTGCGCGCACGATCCGTCCGCACTGGGCAATGCACGAGCTCGGCCTCGACTATGAAATCAGGCCGATCCGGACCCGGACGCCCGACATGGAGACAGCCGAATACACCGCGCTCAACGCCCGTCAGAAGATTCCGCTGCTTCAGGACGGCGACCTGACGATCACGGAAAGCGTGGCGATCGTCGCCTATCTGTCGGACGCCTACGGCCGCGACGACAACCGGCTTGTGCCGACCGGTGCCCGCGAGCGCGCGACGTGCATGGAATGGTGCCTGTTCGCCGCGACCGAGCTCGACGCCACGTCGCTCTACGTGCTGCGCCGGCACGACAGTCTCAAGCACATCTATGGCGAGGCGCCAAAAGCCAACGAGGCAGCGATCGCCTACTTCCACAAGCAGATGCGCAGCGTCGAACGCGCGCTGGCGGATGGCCGTCCCTACATCACGGGCGATCGATTCACCGCGGCCGACATCGTCCTCGCGACCACCCTCACCTGGGCAGGGCGCTATGGAGTGACCGTGTCGGACACGGCGCTCGCCTACGAAACCCGCGCCAACGCCCGACCGGCGTTCGCTACCGCCACCGCAAGCAACAACCCGCCGATCGTCGCCGCCCGATGATGGTGCCGCCCAACCGGAAGACAACGATGACGACCGACGCGATTGCCATCGACACCGGGACCGACCAGCTGCTGTGCGAGATCCGCGAGCGGGTGGCGATCATCACGTTCAACCGCCCGGAGTCGCGCAACGCGCTCGGGGACATTCTGACTCCCGCGTTGCGCCGCATGATCGCGGAGCGTGGCGAGGATGATCGCGTCGGGGCGTTGCTGATCACCGGCGCGGGCACGTCGTTCTGTGCCGGTGGCGACGTCAAGGGCATGGGGGGCAATCGGGGCGGTTCGCCGATGACGCCCGAAGAGCGTATCGCGCAGCTGAAGGTGCGTCAGCGCACTCTGACCGGGGCGCTTGTCGCGGTCCGCAAACCGACTGTCGCGGCCTTGCCGGGCACCGCGGCCGGTGCCGGTCTCGCCATCGCGCTGGCGTGCGACATCCGGATCGCCGCCAGATCGGCGTTCGTGGCGACGGGCTACGCGCGCGTCGGGCTGAGCGGCGACTACGGCATCGCATGGCTGCTGACGCGCGCGGTCGGCTCGCCGCGGGCGCGCGAACTGATGTTCTCGGCCGAGCGTGTCGACGCCGAACGCGCCGAGCGGATCGGCCTCTTCAACCGCGTGGTGCCGGACGAGGCGTTGGGGGACGAGGCGTTCAAGCTGGCGAAGTCGCTGGCCGACGGACCGACGCTGGCATTGCGGTCGATGAAAGACAATCTCGACGAGGCGCTCGAGGTCGATTTCGAGACCGCGCTCGACCGGGAGGCCGAACGGCTGGTGCGATCGGCCGGGACGGCCGACCATCGCGAGGCGGTGCGGGCCTTCGTCGAGAAACGCAAGCCGGTCTTCACGGGACGATAGGGCGGCGGTCCGGCCTCGACCGCTACCGGTCCGAATTCTTGCCGAAACAGGAGCAATCGTCATGTCGCAACCGGTCTGTGTCGTCACCGGCGTCGGTCCCGGAACCGGAAGCGCCCTCGTGCGCCGTTTCGCGGCCGGCGGCTATCGCGTCGCCATGCTGGCGCGCAACGCCGAGCGGCTCGCGGCCCTGGAGGCCGAAATCCCCAACGCGAAGGCCTTTTTGTGCGATGTCGGCGACCCGGCGCGGATCGAGGCCGCGATCACGGATATCGAGGCGACGCTCGGAGTGCCCGGGGTGCTGATCCACAACGCCGTCAGGGGCGTGTTCGGCAACTTCCTCGACATCGACCCCGCGCACATGAACCGCGCGTTCCAGATCAACACGATGGGCCTGCTGCACCTCGCGCGCCGCGTAGCGCCGGCCATGATCGCGGCCGGCAAGGGCGCCATCGTCTGCACCGGCAATACGTCGGCGCTGCGTGGCCGCCCGCGATACACCGGATTCGCGCCGACCAAGGCGGCTCAGCGCATCCTCGCCGAAGCGATGGCGCGCGATCTCGGTCCCAAGGGAGTCCATGTCGCCTACATCGTGATCGACGCCGTGATCGACATCGCCTGGACGCGCGAGCGCTTCGCCGACAAGCCCGACGGGTTCTTCATCAAACCCGCCTCGATCGCCGAGGAAGCCTGGCACGTCGTCCACCAGGATCGCTCGGCCTGGTCCTTCAACGTCGAGCTGCGGCCGCACGGCGAAGTCTGGTAAGGCGCCGGATCGCCGGGGCGCATCGCTGGGCGGTCTGATGGTCGGGAAAGCCGGTACAGACGGCGACGGTTCACATCGAACGCCCAGGCCTGCGCCGAAGCCGTGCGTTTTCGGCCGGCGGTGGACGCGGACCTTGCGCCATGCGCGCCCTATTGCCGATACCGAGGGTAGAATCCAGTCCCACCCGATTCATGACGTCGGGCAGCCAGCCGCTACCAGCGCAGGACCTTCAGTGCCGCGGGGCGAGCGCGATAGCGTTCGTCCCATCGACGCAACAGTGGCCGTTCGCCGAAGACGTCCGCCTCCACGTAGCGCATGAACTGCAACGACGATTGCAGCGTGCAGTCGGCGATCGACACTTGCTCGCCGAGCAGCAGCGGCCGGTCGTCCCCCAGCAGCCGCTCGAGGTAATCGAGGGGCTGCTGCAGCGCCGCCTTCGCGGCCGCGGCCGCCTCGGGATCGGGTGGCCGCCCGAGCGGCGAGCGGGTGGCGTGACCATAGGCGCCCGTGGGGCCGCCGACGCGCAGGTCGACGATGCGCTCGACATCCAGCGCCCGTGCGCGCGCCTCCGGCGTGCCGGCGACGAGCGCGCCTTCGGGGAACCGCGCTTCCAGATAGTGGACGATCGACAGCGATTCCACGAGGTAGCCGCCATCGTCCAGTTCCAGGACCGGCACGGTGCCAAAGGGATTGCGCGCCAGGTGCGCCGGCTCGCGATGCCGGCCCTTGACCGTGTTGACCACGATCTGCTCGATGCCCATATCGAGCCCGCGCTCGGCGCGCTCGGCGATGTAGAGCATGACCTTCGTCGGATTGGGTGCCAGCGGCACCATGTACAGCTTCATCGGATGTCCTTCACCAGCTCGATGATCTCTTCCAGCAGCTCGAATCGCCGTGGGCCCTGCGGCACGCTGTCGAGGCCGAGCTTGAGCGTATCGATGCCAGCGGCGGCATACCGGCGCAGCCGTTCCTTCACCATGTCGCGCGTGCCCAGCGCCTGGAACGCGGTGACCATCGCGTCGGGCACGCGGCGCTCGGCCTCGTCGCGCTTGCCCGCGAGCCACAGCGACTGGATCGCGCGGGCGTCCTCGTCGAACCCCGCGCGCCGGAACGCATCGTTGTAGAAGTTGGTCGTGGCGGAGCCCATGCCGCCCATGTTGAAGGCGACGCCGGCCTTGCGCCGCGCCACCATCGCGTCCACGTCGTCGCCGATCTCCACGCGCACCGAGACGCAGAGGTCGATGTCGGCCAGCGTGCGGCCCGCCGACGCGGCGCCCTCGCGGATGAAGTCGAGGTGTGCGCCGGCATGGTCCGGCGAGAAGGACGTGCCCAGCCAGCCGTTGGCGGCCGCGCCCGTGTAGCGCAGCGCGGCGGGGCCGAGCGTCGCCAGATAGATCGGAATGTGGACCGGGTCGTGCGCGACGCGCAGCGCCTTGCCCTCGCTGTCCGGCAGCGGCAGCCTGAAGACCTTGCCATCGTATTGCACGCGCTCCCCGGCGAAGATCAGGCGGCAGATCTCGACGGTTTCGCGCAGGCGCGTGAGCGGCATCCTGTACGGCACGCCGTGCAGGCCTTCGACGACCTGCGGGCCACTCGCGCCGAGCCCGAGGATGAAGCGCCCCGCCGACAGGTCGTGCAGCGTCAGCGCGGTCATCGCCGCCATGGCGGGCGTGCGGGCGGTGACCTGCATGATGCCCGTGGCGAGGCGGATGCGCGTGGTCTTGTCGGCGAGGTAGGCGAGCGGCGTCGCGGCGTCGCTCCACCATGCCTCGGCGGAGAACGCCAGCGCCACGCCGAGCCTGTCGGCGTGGCGCACCCACTGCGTGGTGATCGCGAGGTTTTCGGGCCGGAGGGCCCCGATCTCGATGGCCAGCTTCATGGGGGGTAGTTCTATTGCGGCGCGTCGTGCCCGTCGAGTTCGGACACCGGCGGGCCACGCGGCCGCTCGTGTGCGCGCCCAAGGCAGTTCACGGCGAGGTTTGGTGGAGCAGCGTCTATCCGGCCGGATCCGGAGTGGTTGGAATTAGCCCCCGCGCCTCCGGCGGCACCCCGTCGCCCGGACTCAGCAGCCCGCGCAGTCGCCGCGCGTTCAGGCGCAACGCCGTCGATGGTCGGTGCGCCAGCGTCGCCTCGCGCCACAGCATCGCGCCACCACCGGGATCGGACGGGAACATCTGTCGCCAGTCGGCCAGCACGCGGGCGTAGGTCGCGCCCGCCATGCCGGTCGGACGGCGCGCCACGGCAGGCGGGATCGCGACGGCGTCGAGACCGAGATCGGCGAGCAGCGTCAGGGTGGCCGCCAGCGCCTTCTCCAGGCGGGCGGCGTTGGCGCGCGCGGCGATCTCGTCCCAGTCGAGGGTCGCCGTCGACCGGCGCAACAGTCTCGACAGATCGATGGCCTTGGACAGGGTTTGCCAGGCGAAGCGGTCCTTGGCGATGTTGGACACCGCGATCAGCACGACGTGCTCGTCGGCCGGGGCGAGGAACCTCGCACCGCCTGCGGCGACCTCGCGCGCCGCGTCGCGCACGGCGGCGGCTGGCAGCCCGGCATGCAGCGGCCAGGCGTCGGGTTCGACGTGGAAATCGATGTTGCAGACGCCGTCGGGACCATGGAAGGGCAGGAAGCTGGCGTCCGAGACGAATCCCCAGCGTCGCTCGCGGGCGCCGCCGAACGCGAAGCCGTCGGCCGCGAACAGCGCGATGGCGTCGCGCAGCCGGGCGCGCTCGATCAGGACGTCGAGATCGCCGACGATGCGCGGCGTTGGCTCGGGATAGAGCAGGTGGGCGGCGGCGAAACCCTTCATCGCCACGGGCCGCAGGCCGGCGTCGGTCAGGCGCTTCAGGGCGCCGATCTGGGCGGCGCGCGCCAGGCTGGAGAACAGCGCCGATTGCCGTGCCGGTCCCGGCGCCACCAGGGCGAGGCCGCTGGCCGCCGCCAGTGGCGCCAGCAGACTGGCCGCCCAACCCGGCGCCACCCGCCGGCAAAGCCGGTCGGCGAGGATCGCCAGATCGCCGGCGGCGGCGGGTGGCGGGGCCGATACGCTTGCTCCCAGCAATGTCCGCCAGAATGCCGCCGACGCGTCCGCGCCGACCGGTGCATGGGGCGCGACCGGGGATGGCGGGGCGGGGGGACTGGACATCGGGGCAATCCGGTGAACGTGCCGCCCGGACATCGGAGCGGTTTCGAATCGATGACGACCTCGTCGGGCTGGCAACATCCGGGCGCGCGCCACTCCTGTGGCGCATCGTCGCCGCCGCGTCGCCATCGAGGAC
>CAMDVZ010000084.1 GCA_945878895.1 Caenispirillum bisanense
ACGGCACCGAAGGCGGCGGGAGACCCGCGTGGCGCCCCCCCGCGCGGACCCGCCGGAGAGGCATCGGGGCGACCCGATCGGTGGCCCGACGGGCGTCGGAGCCGTCGGCGGCGGAAGCCACCGGGTCAGACCGGGCGAAAACCTCAAAAAGTAACGGCCTCCGAGCTTGCCGAGGGACCCTTGCGCGGTTTCGACCACATGGAACGCCGATGGAAACTAGGAGGAAAGGTCCCTCGGCAAGCTCGGGATGACACCGGTTTCGTGATTCCGGTCGTGCGCCAGCCGTTGAAAACACTGGCTTTCTCGAGCCTCGCGAGATGTGTGAATCCAGTAGCACAAGGGGGGCAAGAAATGGAACTTCCACGTTAACCTGGCGCTTATGGGATCCCGCGATCCGAGTCTACCGCCCGCCGTAGCCCTCGTCGGCGAGGTTGAGCAGCGGGAAGGCGCTGTGGACGTGCGGCATGGCGACCATCGGGGCGCCGCGATGCAGGTGGGACTTGTCGAGCGCGGCGTAGCGGTCGACGCCGACGAGGCCGAGCGCGCTGCGCACCTCGTCCTCCAGGATTTCCAGCAGGCGCACGACGCCCTCTTCGCCCGCCGCCGCCAGCGCGTAGCAGAACAGGCGGCCGATGCCGACGGCATCGGCACCCATCGCCATGGCCTTGACGATGTCGGTGCCGCGGCAGAAGCCGCCGTCGACCATCACCTTCGCGCGGCCCGCGACCGCGTCGATGACCTCAGGCAGCACGTCCATCGAGCCGCGCCCGTGGTCGAGCTGGCGGCCGCCATGGTTGGAGACGTAGACCGCGTCGACGCCGTGCTCGCAGGCGATCCTGGCGTCCTCGGCGGTGCCGATGCCCTTGAGGATCAGCGGCACCTTGTGGTGTTTCTTGAAGTAGTCGACGTTCTTCCAGTTCAACGCCGCCTGCTGTTCGACGCCGCTGAGATTGGAACGCCACGACTTCACGAAACGCTTGGCGATGTCGCGCTCGCGCCGGCTGTAGACGGCGGTGTCGACGGTGATGCAGAAGGCGTCGTAGCCGGAATCGACGGCGCGCTTCACCCGCTCGGCGATCCAAGCGTCGTCGCCGCGCACGTAGAGCTGGAAAATCTTGAAGCCGCCGGCGGCGGCCCCGATCGTCTCGATGCCGAGCGTGCTGACGGAGCTGACCAGCATCGGCACGCCGAACCGCTCGGCGGCCTTCGCCACCGTCTCGCCGCCGCCGGGATCGAAGGATTCGAGCGAACCGATCGGTGCGAGCATGACGGGCAGGCGGATTTTCTTGCCCAGCAAGCTGCTGGTGGAGTCGATGTTCGAGACGTCGTTCAGCACCCGCGGCCGCAGCGCCAGCGAGTCGAGCGCCAGCCGGTTGCGGCGCATCGTGGTCTCGGTCTCGGTGGCCCCGACCAGATAGTCCCACATGTTGGCGTTGAGCCGGATTTTCGCGGCCTTGACGAACTCGTGCAGGGTGACGAATTCGTTCTGGAGCGTGCTCTGCATCGTGGATCTCCGGCGATCGTTGGGCGAGGCGCGAGCGTGTCGGTCCCCGCGTCGAACCGCCGGAATGCCCGGTCTGGCGGCCGGAGGCAATGGGTTGTTGGGGGAGGCTGGCGTGTAGGGAAGTCCGGCCCTGCGTTGCCGCGTTCCCGCATCCCGACGCACCGGGGCGATACGACTCCGATGTCATCCCGAGCTTGTCGAGGGACCCCGGGTTCTTCGACGCTTCGCGCGGCCGCGTCGGGGTCCCTCGGCAGGTTCGGGATGACATCGATGGCGTCGTTCGAGCAGTGCGGTGATCATTGAAAGGACGCGTCTTCCACGTCATCGCCGGACGCGTGAGCCGGCAAGCGGGACGTGGCTCGGATGAGAGTGCCGACCCTATCCGATCGCCAGCAGCGCCTTGATCCGGGACCGGACGTCGAACAGGACGGACGCGGGCACGGTCCCCTTCTTCCGCGCCCGGCGGACCCTCCAGTCCAGCGACTTGACCTGATCCGACAGCACGACACCGGCTTGGCCGCCGACCTGCGTGGCTACCTCGAAGGGATGTCCCTTGATCCTGGTGGATAGCGGGCAGCACACCATCAGCCCGGCCTTGCCGTTGTAGAGCGCCGGACTGACGACCAACGCCGGACGGTGGCCCGCCTGCTCGTGTCCGGCCTGCGGGTCGAAATCGAGCCAGACGACGTCGCCGGCGTCGGGCACGTATGTCCGGCCCGTCACCTAGAGCGCCTCCTTGCCGACGGGCGCTCCGAAATCGACTTCGTCGTGGCTGTTCTCGCGGGTGATGCCGGCCACGAGGTCCTCCAACCTGAGGTCGCCCTTGTCGGCCGGCTCGACGACGATCCGTCCCCGCGTCGCCTTGACAGTCACGCGCTGCTCAACAGCGAACGACGCGGCCTTCATCGTCGCCGCGCCGAGGCGCAAGGCGGGGCTATTGCCCCATTTCCTGATCACCGCGTCCATGACATCCGCTCCGGATTGCGTCGTATTGTTTCTACAATGTAGATACATGACGGGCGAATGTCAAACCGGCGCGGCACGTCGCCCTCAATCGCCGCCCGCCGCCGCCGCGACCTTGCCCGCCGCCGGGTCGTTCATCATGACGGTGATGTCGGCGTTGAGATGGTGCGTCGGTCCTTCCGTCGCCTGGCCGGCGTTGAGCACGCTGCGGCCATAGGCGGAGATGGTGGGGATGTCGGCGTCGGCGATCGGCGCCATGCGGCGCTTGCGCTTCAGCGCGGCTTCGATGAACGGAGCCAGTTCGGCCTGCTTTTTCGCTTCGCGGGCGGCGGCCCCTTCCTTGAGGACGGGCATCACCTTCTCGGCGAACAGGTTCAGCGAGTCGCAAATGTGGTCGTGGCGGTTGCGGCCGCCCTGCTGGATGAAGATCACCTGGTCGACGCCGGACTCCTGGTAGCGGCGCAGATGGGCGGTCAGTTCGGCCGGCGTGCCGATGCCGCTGCCATGGCCGATCTCCGGCAACCCGTCGCGCGCCAGCTCGAAGCGGTCCCAGACGCTGGTGCGGCCAGGTCTGTGGTCGCCGTAGACGTAGAAGTGCCCCAGCGAATAGCCGAAGAACTGGAGTCCCTCCGCACCGCGCCGCAGCGCTTCCTGGCGGTTCTCGTGGCAGGAGAAACCGGTGACCATCGCGACGTTGGCGTTGACCGCGTGGCCGATCGGCACGCACTGGTCGGACTTGATAATCTCGTAATACTCCTTGGCCCATTTGCCGGCCTCGGCCGGATCGACGAAGGCGAAGGTCAGCGCGCCGATGCCGGCCCGCGCCGCGGCATGGATCGTCTCGCGCCGCGAGCACGCCACCCAGATCGGCGGATGCGGCGTCTGGTAGGGCTTGGGCACCAGGTTGCGGCAGGGCATCGAGAAAAAGCGGCCGTTGAAGCCGGGGTAGGGTTCCATCGTCATCATGTTGGCGGTCTGCTCGACGCCTTCGGCCCACATCGCCTTCTTGTCGTCTGGGCCGATGCCGAAAGCCTCAAGTTCGGCACGCGAGGCGGACTCGCCGGTGCCCCAGTCGACGCGGCCGCTGGCGATCAGGTCGAGCGTCGCGATGCGTTCGGCGACGCGGGCGGGATGGTTGTAGCCGGGCGGCGCCAGCACCACGCCGTGGCCAATACGAATCTTCTTCGTGCGTGCGGCACAAGCCGCGAGAAACACCTCGGGCGCGGAAGAGTGGGCGTACTCCTCGAGGAAGTGATGCTCGACCTCCCAGACATAGTCGATGCCGAGCCGGTCGGCGAGTTCGACCTGGGCCAGCGCCTCGTGGAACAGCGCGTGCTCGGCCTCCCGTGTCCAGGGGCGCGGCAGCTGGTGCTCGTAGAGAAGACCGAATTTCATGATGGGCTCCGTCGTGGTGGATCTACTTCGCGGGTTGGACACATCCGGCTGCAACGCCGCGACATATCCCGCATCGGAACCCGGATCGCCGACACTCGGCAAGCCGACCCTGCCGCTTCGTTGCGGCGTGCGGCACGCGGCCACCGGCAGGGTGTCGGACCCCGTTGCGACGCGCATTTAGATTTCATGATTGACATTGATAAAACTGAAACGTAATCAATGATCGAGAGCCCACAGGGCCGCGACGTGTCGCGCGACTACCGAACGCGCCGCGCTTGCCCACAGTCCCGCACGAGGAGTCAGGCGATGTCGACCGCTGTTGGCCGCATTCTCGACGAGCTCCGCACCCGTGGTGGATTGCAAGGCAAGGACATCGCCAACATCGTCGATGTCTCGGCCGCGACCGTGTCGCGCTGGAGCAACGGCAAGGGGACGCCCCAGCTTCGCACGCAAACGGTGATGGCGGAGTTGCGCTACGTGATCGAGCGGCTGTCGGATTTTTATGCGCCGGACGAGACCAGGTTGTGGCTGCACTCCAGACACCCGTTGCTGAACAACGAGCGCGCGATCGACCTCGTGAACGCGGGGCGGACCGAGGACGTGCTCGCCGTCATCGAACGTCTCGACGCGGGCGCCTACGTCTGAGCGATGCCGACGAGACGCGCCCGCGATCCGGCTCTGCTGGACAAGGTCGACTCGCTGCGCCGCGAGGATTACGTGGGCGAGGTGTGGCGCGTCGGTCGGGAGGGACGCGAACCGACGCTCGGGTATCCCTCGAACGCACGCTGGGACCCGGGCACGTTTGATGTGCTCTACACGTCGGAGGCCCGCGACGGCGCCCTGTCGGAAGTGTTCTTTCATCTCAGCCGGCAGCCCGTCTTTCCGTCGAAGATCCGATCCGTCGTCTGCCGGCTGACTGTCAGCGTGTCGAACATGCTCTGGTTGCCGGACGTGGAGCACGTAGGCGCGCTTGGCATGGACACGAGCCGGTATGGCGCGCTGGACTACACGGCCTCCCGCGAGATCGGCGATGCGGCGTTCTTTCTCGGGTTCGACGGCATGATTGTGCCGAGCGCCCGCGCGCCTTGCCTGAATGTCGTGCTGTTTACCGAACGCCTCGCCGACGGGGCGATCGAACTTCGATCCAGCGAGCCGGTCGACTGGAACGAGTGGCGACGATCGCGCGGACCACGCGAACCCAAATAGTTCAGCCCCTATTTGCGCTTCTGGCGCGTCAGATCGCTGATCGGCACGTTGCGGCCGCCGGCGATGTCGATGCTGGCGCCGTTGATGAACGCCGCGGCGTCCGACAGCAGGAACGCCGCAGCCGCCGCCATCTCCTCGACCGAGCCGGGGCGGCCGGCGGGAATGGATTCGACGGCGCGTTCGAGGATCTCCGATGGCATGCCAAGCACCTTGGGCGTGGCGATCAGGCCCGGCAGCAGCGTGTTGTAGGTGATGCCCTTGTGGCCGTACTCCGCCACGACGGCGCGCATCAGGCCGAGCAGGCCCGCCTTGCTGGCGCAGTAGGCGGGCTGGTAGCGCAGGCCGGTGGTCGCGGCCTGCGAGGAGATGGTGACGATGCGGCCCCAGCCGGCCTCGGCCATCGCGGGCGCCGTCGCCTTGATCAGATGGAACGGGCCCGACAGGTTGACGCCGAGTTCCCACGCCCAGCGCCCCGGGTCCATTTTCGCGATGGACGCAACGTTGTCGACGATGCCGGCCCCGTTGATCACCGCGTCGACGCGCCCGAAGCGTTCGCGCACGGCGGCGACGGCGGCCTCGACGTTGGGCCAGTCCGCCACGTCGCAGTGGATGGCGAGCGAGCGCGCCGGATCGGGGATATCGGCACCGGCCGCGTCGATGGCGCGTTGCAGGTCGAGCAAGCCAACCCGCCAGCCGTCGGCCAGCAGGCGGCTGGCGAAGGCGCGGCCCATGCCGCCGAACGCTCCGGTGACGATGGCGACGCGGTCGTGCGACATGGGTGTTCCTCCGTGGCTACTGGGCGGTAAGGCCGCCGTCCATGACGAGGCCGGAGCCGGTCATGAAGCCGGCGTCGTCGGAGGCGAGGAACACGATGCCGTTGGCGATGTCGCCGGGCATGCCGAGCCGCCCGATCGGGTGGGAGTTGAGCGAGGTGGCGCGGGCGGCGTCGACGTCGTTGGTGCCGAGATTATGGGCGCGCGCGACGAAGGTCTGCTGGCCCATGTCGGTATCGATCACGCCGGGATGGATCGAATTGACGCGCACCCGGTAGCCCTTGCGGGCGTATTCCAGCGCCGTCGACTTGGTGAACAGCGTCACGCCGCCCTTGGTCATCGAATAGAGCGGATCGAGCTGCGAGCCCACCAGGCCCGCCACCGAGGCGAGGTTGACGATGACGCTGCCCTGCGGGCTGGTTTTCGCGCGTTCGCGCAACGCCGGCAGCGCCAGCTTGCTGCCGAGGAACACGCCGGTGAGGTTGATGCCGCAGAGCCGGTGCCAGTCGGCCAGCGTGGCTTCCTCGCTGCCCTTGCCGAGGAACATGCCGGCGTTGTTGACGAGGATGTCGAGGCCGCCGAATTTCGACACGACGGCCTGCACCGCCGCCGTCCAGTCGCTCTCGCTGGTGACGTCGAGATGCACGTACATGGCCTCGCCGCCGGCTGCCTTCAGCTCGGCGACCGTCTGCTGGCCGCGCTCGTCGAGAATGTCGCCGATCGCCACCCTGGCGCCGGCCTTGACCATGCGCCGCGCGGTCTCCGCGCCAATGCCGCGGGCGGCACCGGAGAGAAAGGCCACCTTGCCGTCGAGTCTGCTCATCGTCGTCTCCTGTCGGTCGGGTTCAGCCAACGCGCGGGGCGCGGCCGGTCGGGGGATATTGCGGGTCGGTGTAGCCCGGAGTCGAGGCGTGTCCGGCCGGGACGAGGCCCGCGAAAAACGCCTCATCCTCGGCGGTGAAGGGATGGTCCAGCGCGCCGAGGTAGTCGTTCCATTGTTCCATCGTGCGCGGGCCGGCAACGGCCGCAGTGATGAATTTGTTGTTCAGCACCCAGTTGAAAGCGAGCTGGCCGGCCGACATGTTGCGCTGGCGGGCGCGCTCCTGGACCTCGCGCGCCAGCATCAGCGAGCCGTCGCGGAACTCCGTCTGCATCATGCGCTTGTCGTTGCGACCCGCCCGCGTGTCGGGCGGCGGCGGCTCACCCGGCTCGTACTTCGCCGTCAGCACGCCGCGCGCCAGCGGGCTGTAGGGCACGACGGCGATGCCGTGGAAATCGCAGCACGGCAGCAGCTCGACCTCGGGCGTGCGCTCCATCGCGTTGTAGCAGGGCTGTGCCACGACCGGTGCCGGCACGCCCATGCGCTTGCAGGTGGCGACGAACTCCGCCGTGCGCCAGGCGCGAAAATTCGACAAGCCGACGTAGCGGATTTTGCCCGCCCGGATCAGGTCGCCCAGCGTGCCGACCGTCTCTTCCAGCGTCGTGTCGACATCGTCGCGGTGAAGGTACCAGACGTCGAGATAATCGGTGCCGAGACGCTCGAGGCTGTTCTCGACCTCCGCCGTCAGCCAGCGCCGCGAGGCACCGCGGTCGTTGGGATCGCCGCCCATCGGGTTGTTGACCTTCGAGGCGAGGATCCAGCGCGAGCGGTCGCGCGCAATCAGACGGCCGACCATGCGTTCGGACTCGCCGCCGACATAGGAGTCGGCGGTGTCGATGAAGTTGATTCCGGCCTCGCGCGCCGAAGCCACGATGCGCCCCGCCTCCGCCTCGTCGGTGCGGTCGCCGAACCGCATGGTGCCCAGGCAGATCGGCGAAACCCTGATGCCGGCGCGGCCCAGCCTGCGGTATTCCATGGATGATTCCCGTTTCAGGATGCGTTGCGGGTCGACGGGAGCGTCGGGCGGGTGTCTTGCGCGTTTGCCTGCGGTTCTTTTCGGCGTCGTGTCGAGGTCGTCACGTTCCTGTCTTTCGAAGACGGGCTACCGCCTTCGCACATCTCGATTTCAACGCACGAGACGCCACCAAAGCATCTCATACCTTCCCCCGCCGTTGGCGGGGGAAGGTATGAGTCTTAAATCTCGGCGATGGATTGTGCGTGTCAGAACGCTGGCCGCGCGAGACGCCATGCGTCGTGGCGTGGCGTCGACGCCGTGACTGTGCGATCGGGCGCGGGTGGAGCCATGCGCCTCGTGACCGTCCGGCCCTGGATGCATGCGTGATCCCGCAAGCCCGCGAAGCGGCGGCGAGGGACGTGAAGGGCGGATGGCGGCGCCGAGAGCCAAAAATCGGCGTCCGCGACTGGCGCGTGTCCCGACGATGCGGCTTTCGCAAAATTGCCATTTACCGGGCCCCCTCCTACCGGCGTGGCGAGGTGTCGGGCCAGAAGCGGGTGTTGGCGCGGGCGAGGCCGCCGCCGAGGCCGATCGGCGTACCGTCGGCGCGCCAGCAGGCGGCACCGGTCATCGAGCCGTCGGCTTCGAATTTGATGGCGTTCATGCCGCCGCCGATGTGGGGCAGGGCCGCGACGTCGTGGCCGCGCGCCCGCAAAGCGGCGCGGATTTCCTCGGGCACGCCGGTCTCGACTTCCAGCGCCTGGCCCTGGGTCCAGACGCGCGGCGCCTCGACGGCTTCCTGCAAGGACATGCCGTGGTCGATCAGGTTGACCAGCGCCTGCATCGCCGAGCCGAAGATGCGCAGGCCGCCGGGCAGGCCCAGCGCGTAGGCGGGCTTGCCGTCCTTCAGCGCCATCATTGGCGCCATCGAGGTGGTGATCCGCTTGCCCGGCGCGATCGAGAGCGCGTGGCCGGGGTGCGGGTCGAACAGATGCATGTAGTTGTTGGGCACGATGCCGGTGCCCGGCACGACGAAGCGCGCGCCGAACAAATTGTTGATGGTCTGGGTGCTGGCGACGATGTTGCCGGCGCCGTCGGCCACCGTGACGTGGGTGGTGTTGGCGGATTCAGCCGGCGCCACGCCCGCACTCCAGCTCTGCGCGCGGCCCATCTCGATGCGGGCGCGTCGTTCGGCGGCGTAGGCCTTGTCGATCAGCTTCGCGACCGGCACGGCGACGAACGCGGGATCGGCAGTGGCCGCGGAGCGGTCGGCGAAGGCGATCTTCAGCACCTCGCCCAGCAGATGCAGGCTGTCGGCGCTGCCGTAGCCCATGGCGGCGACGTCGTAGTCTTCGAGAATGTTCAGCATCTGCGCGACGTGGACGCCGCTGGAGGCGGGCGGCGGCGGACCGACGATCTCGTAGCCGCGATAGCTGCCCCTGATCGGCTCGCGCTCGATGGTCTTGTAGGATGTCAGGTCGTCGAGCGAGAGCAGGCCGCCGGTGGCCTTGAAATGGTCGGCGACGACGCGGCCGAGCGAGCCGCCGTAGAGGACGTCCGGACCTTCGCGCGCGATCAGCCGCAAGGTCTCGGCGTAGTCGCCCTGGACGAGGCGGGCGCCGGCCTGGATCGGCGCGCCGCCGGGCAGGTAGAGCGCGGCGATATGCCGGTCGAGCGCCAGGTCGCGGGCGACTTCGCTGGCGCAGTCCGCCAGATAGGGCGTGACCTTGAAGCCGCGCGAGGCGTGGCGGATGGCGGGCTCCATCGCGTCGGCGAGCGACACGGTACCGAAGCGCGCCAGCGTCTCGCACCAGCCCTTCAGCGTGCCCGGCACCGCGACCGATTTTGGCCCCAGCACGTTCTCGCGACCCTCGGTCTCCATGTAGTCCGGCATCTTGTCCGACACCGGCCGATAGGTATCGGGCCGCGCGGCGCCGGGCGCGGTGCCCATGCCGTCGATCACGGTGTGTCGGCCGTCGGCCAGCCTGAGATGCGCCATGCCGCCACCGACGATGCCCACCATCATCGGCTCGACGACGGTCAGCGTGAACAGGGCGGCGACCGCGGCGTCGATGGCGTTGCCGCCGGCCGCCAGCATGTCGGCACCCGCCGCCGAGGCCAGCGGATGGTTGGTGACGACCATGCCGCGCGTGCCGTTGGCGGGCCGCTTTTCGCACTGGAAGGAGGTGCCGGCGCGCGCGCGCCAGTCATTGGTCGTCATCGGACGTTGCTCTCCCGGTTCATTGGCGCGAGCATGGCGGCGGCGCGAAGGCGCTTCAACCCGGCCGGTCCGCCGCATGTCAGCCTTGCGCGGCCCCTTCACCGGCGGCGGCGACGCCTGTATGAAGCGACCAGATTTCCTTCCATCATGACGCCGGAACCCATGACCGACCGCCAAGAATTCCCCGGCCCGACCTCGCGCGTGTTCTTCTCGCAGCGCCTGCGGCTGCATTACGTCGACTGGGGCAATCCCTCGGCGCCGCCGTTGCTGCTGGTGCATGGCGGGCGCGACCATTGCCGCAACTGGGACTGGGTCGCCGAGCGCTTCCGCAGGGACTGGCACGTGATCGCGCCCGATCTGCGCGGCCACGGCGACAGCCAGTGGTCGCCCGACGGCAACTACAGCATGTCCGGCTACGTCTACGATCTGGCGCAGCTGATCCATCAGCAGAAGCTGGCGCCGGTCACCATCGTTGCCCATTCGCTCGGCGGCAACATCGCGCTGCGCTACACCGGCGTCTATCCCGAGAGCGTGCGCAAGCTGGTGGCGATCGAGGGGTTGGGGCCGTCGCCGAAGATGATGGCGGAGCGGCAGAAGAAGACCGTCGACCAGCGCATGCGCGAATGGATCGACGAGCAGCGGACGTTGTCGGGTCGCCTGTCGCGCCGCTATCCGACCATCGAGGACGCTTTCAAGCGCATGCAGGACGAGAACAAGCATCTTTCGCCCGAGCAGGCGCGTCATCTCACCCAGCAGGGCGTCAACCAGAACGAGGACGGCACCTACAGCTGGAAGTTCGACAACTACGTGCGCGCCTGGAAGCCCGACGAGCTGCCCTACGCCGAGATCGAGCAGCTGTGGGCGCGGATCAGCTGCCCGAGCTTGCTGGTTTACGGCAAGGAGAGCTGGGCCTCGAACCCGGAGGCCGACGGCCGCATCGCCCATTTCAAGGCGGCGAAAGTCGTGTCGTTCGAAGGTGCCGGCCACTGGGTCCATCACGACCGGCTCGATGCCTTCGTCGACACGGTCCGCGAGTTCATCGCCTGAGGCCAAGGCCCGGGCGGCAACAAGGAGCGACGACATGCGCGCGGCGGTCTTCAGAGGCGGCGACATCGTCGTCGACACGATTCCCGATCCGGTACCGGGCGAGGGCCAGGTGCTGGTCAGGACGCTGGCTTGTGGCATCTGCGGGTCCGATCTGCATGCCCGCCAGCACGCCCATCGCATGGTCGACGCCAGTATCCGCATGACCGGCAAGGCTCGCATGGACCTCGCGCGCGACGTGGTGTTCGGCCACGAATTCGTCTGCGAGGTGATCGAGCATGGTCCCGGCACGGCGCGCAAGCACAAGGCCGGCGCGCGGGTCTGTTCGGTGCCGGCGCTGGTGATCGGCGGCGAGACCAAAGGGCTGGGCTACTCCAACGACTTTCCGGGCGGCTACGCCGAGCGGATGGTGCTGAGCGAGTCCTTGCTGCTGGATATCCCGAATGGGCTGTCGACCGACCACGCCGCGCTGACCGAGCCGCTGGCCGTCGGCATGCACGCGGTCGAGAAGGCGCAGCTGCGCGGCAACGACGTGCCGCTGGTGATCGGCTGCGGACCGGTCGGCCTGGCGGTGATCGCCTCGCTCCGGCTCAAGGGCATTGGGCCCATCGTGGCGGCCGACTATTCGCCCAAGCGGCGCGAGCTGGCGGCGCGGATGGGCGCCGATGTCGTGGTCGATCCGGCCGTCGTCTCGCCCTACGCGACGTGGCAGCAACATGCCGCGGCACCCGCCCAGGCCGACGACGGCGGGCCGAAACTGTTCGGCGCCGCCGGCGCGCGCTTCCGGCCGGCGCTGATCTTCGAATGCGTCGGCGTGCCGGGTCTGTTGCAGAAAGTGTTCGAGGGCGCCCCGCGCGATGCCCGCGTGATCGTGGTCGGCGTCTGCATGGAGCCCGACCGGCTGGAGCCGCTGTTCGGCATCAGCAAGGAACTGAACCTCCAGTTCGTGCTCGGCTACACGCCGGAGGAATTCGCCCGCGCGCTTCGCGTGCTGGCGGAGGGCGAGGTCGACGCCGGCTCGCTGATCACCGGCAAGGTCGGCGTCGAGGGCGTGCGGGCGGCCTTCGAGGAACTCGCCAACCCGGAGAAGCACACGAAAATCCTGGTCGAACCCTGGCGGTGAGGGCGCGGCGGGAAGCGACGCTGGCGCGACTGGCGGCGCTGTCGATCTCGACGGGCACGACTTGTTTCATACCTTCCCCTGCCGTTGCAGGAGTGTCCGGGGAAAGTCGTCTACAGCTCGCAACGCCGCCCGGGGAAGCGTCGTCGGGTCCGCGATCATTTCGTGTTCCGGCAGCGAAAGACGGACTGCTGCAATGACTCATCCTTCTCCCCGCGGAGGCGGGGAGAAGGTGGCGCGTAGCGCCGGATGAGGGGCTTCGCGGAGTCGCAAGAGGCACGTTCCCGCGAGAGTCGACGATGCCGTTGCAACGCCGCGAAGCCCCTCATCCGCCCTTCGGGTACCTTCTCCCCGCCTCCACGGGGAGAAGGGGAAACCGTTGCGGCAGAGCGATATCCTTCGGCTCCAACGCGTGATCGCGGAACAGCGTGTAGCGCTTTCGGCGTGAGGCCTCCAAGGCCGTCGGTGACTTTCCCCGGACACTCTCCTGCCGCCGCCGTTGGCGAGGGAAGGTGTGGGTTTTGGAGCTCCGCGATGGCGGCGAGGGGCGCGCCCCCGGTGCCTTTCTCGCCGACCCGAAAACGCCTCAGTCGGCGTCGAGTCCGTACGCGGCGTGCAAGGCGCGGACGGCGAGTTCGGTGTAGTCGGCGGCGATGAGCACGCTGATCTTGATCTCCGACGTCGAGATGACGCCGATGTTGATGCCCTTGGCAGCCAGCGTCTCGAACATCTTCAGCGCCACGCCGGCGTGGCTGCGCATGCCGACGCCGATCACCGAGATCTTGGCGACGTTGGTGTCCACCGTGAGTTCGCGGTAGCCCAGCGAGGCCTTGGCCTTGTCGAGCTCGGCGCGCGCGCGCGGGAGATCCGACTTGGGCAGGGTGAAGGTGATGTCGGTCGACTTGCCGTCGAGCGACACGTTCTGGACGATCATGTCGACGTTGACGTTGGCCGCCGCCAGCGGTCCGAACAGGGCCGCGGCCACGCCGGGACGGTCGGCCACCGCAGCCACGGTGATCTTCACGTCGTCCTTGGCGTAGGCGATGCCGCTGACGACCGACTGTTCCAGTCCCTTGGCCATGATCTCGTCCTCGTCGACCACCAGCGTGCCCGGCAGGTCGCTGCCGATGGGCACGTCGAAAGAAATCGCGCCGTCGGGTCCCTTGCGGAACGACGCCAGCACCTGCACGCGCACGCGATGGTTCATCGCCAGCTCGACGCTGCGGGTCTGCAGCACCTTCGAACCCAGCGACGCCATCTCGAGCATCTCCTCGTAGGTCACCATCGGCAGCTTGCGCGCCTTGTCGGTGATGCGGGGGTCGGTGGTGTAGACGCCATCGACGTCGGTGTAGATGTCGCAGCGGTCGGCCTTGATCGCCGCCGCCAGCGCCACCGCCGAGGTGTCCGAGCCGCCCCGCCCCAGCGTCGTCACGCGGCCTTCGCCGCCGACACCCTGAAAGCCCGGTACGACCGCCACCACGCCCTCGCGCATGGCGGCCACGATTGCCTCGGTGCCGATCTCGAGGATACGGGCCTTGCCGTAAGCCTCGTCGGTGCGCACCGGCAGCTGCCAGGAGGTGAAGGACCGCGCCCTGGCGCCGATCTGCTGCAACGCCAGCGCCAGAAGCCCGATCGTGACCTGCTCGCCGGTCGAGACCACGACGTCGTACTCGCGCGGGTCGTAGAGCGGCGCGATG
Source organism: Caenispirillum bisanense (assembly GCA_945878895.1). Lineage (GTDB taxonomy): Bacteria > Pseudomonadota > Alphaproteobacteria > Reyranellales > Reyranellaceae > CAMDVZ01. The sequence goes on from CAMDVZ010000084.1 coordinate 13,759, forward strand.
CTCTCGACGTAGCCGACCAGCTGGTTGGTGACGCCGGTCATGGCCGAGACGACGACGGCGACCTCGTTGCCGCGGTCGAGCTCGGCCTTGGCCATGCGCGCGACGTTGCGGATGCGGTCGATATCGCCAACCGACGTGCCGCCGAATTTCAGGACAATCCGCGCCATTCCTGCCTCTGATCCACGCCCTCGCGCCCCGGTTCCCGCCGGGTACGGGCGGCGAAAGCGCGCCTGTCTAGCCTCGGCGGCACCATCCGACAAGCGACGCCGTGTCACGGAGCGACGGCGCGAGCCTGCACGGCGCCGCCGGCCGCCGCTGAGAAGACGAGGGAGAAGGGAAGAGTTGCGGCAGCACAGCGCTTTCTTCCCGTCTCCCCCCGAATGGGGGGAGACGGTGCCCTGTGCGAACGGGGTGATGGGTAACAGAATAGTCCA
>CAMDVZ010000085.1 GCA_945878895.1 Caenispirillum bisanense
CACCGGCGTGGCGCGTCGGCCGCTGAAGGCCGGCGAGGTGCTGCAGGACGCCATCGACGCGCAGTTGAAGGCGATCGGCGAGGACCCGGCGCTGGTGCGCGCGTTCTTCAGGGCCAAAGATGTAGCCTATATTACTGACTGATTAGTAACGCTGCGGACATGCGGGGCGGTTTCGCTCATCGATGCTCTCCCTGGCGTCGAGCGGTCTTCAACCACGTGGCTGCAGCGCGTCGATCGGTAGTCTCAGGTAACGCACGCCGTTGGCTTCCGGTGCCGGCGACTCTCCGGCCCGGATACTGACCTGGATCGAGGGCAGGATCAGGGCGGGCATGTCGAGGTGCGGTCGCATGCCACGCGCATGGCCGGGAGTCGGGAACCTGGCGGGCTTCTTCGCCATCGGCGGCGGCGTTCCGATCGTGCCGGACCCTCGGCTCGGAGGCGACCTGTCGGAGCGTCGCGCCATCGGTTCGTCGCTGCTTGCGGTGGCGGCGTTCGGCGCCGCGACCGCCACGAGCCACGCCCTGTCGGGGCTGGTCGGCGGCGCAGCCGTTCGTGGTAGCGGGCTCGCCCGGCAGCTATCCCGGCACCCGTCTCTCGACGTACCTGTCGGCCCGCAAAGGGTTGCTGACGCGGATTTTCGCCGCCGCGATCGTCTCGGCCGCAGCCTACATCGTCGTCCGCGTCGCCCTGTAGCGCGCTGGCGCGGGGCTTGCCGCGTGTCCACGAACGCGCCGCCGCGTCGGGGTGACCGGCGCGATGTCACGCTCCCGTCGGCCGGCGCGCCACGTAGGCCGTCCGGACGCCAGGGATCATGCCGCAACGCTCGTAGAAGCGATGGACGCCGGGATCGGGCTTGCCGCTTTGCAGCAGGACATGGTGGCAATCGGCCGCCCATGCCGCGTCGAAGGCGGCTTGCATGACGGCGCGGCCGTGGCCTTGGCGTCGATGGTCGCGATGGGTGACGACGTTCTCGATGAAGGCGTGCTGGCGACCGCCGCGCATCAGATTGGGCGCGGTGACCAGCATGCAGGTGGCGAGGAGCATCGGGCCGGCGCCCGACACGAACACGGACACGCCCTCGCGCGACAAGGTCTCGGCTCAGATCGCGCGCGCCCTGTCGTCCGGCAGTGCCGCCGTGTCGGGGTTGAGATCGCGGTAGAGCGCCCGCAACGCCGCCAGATCGGCCGCGACGGCGAGGCGGGCCGTCGGTGCGGCGAGTCCTGCCGACAGGTGGCCGGGAGAGGCGTCGTCGCGGTCCATGGCGCGTCCCGCCTCAACCGGCCCGCACGAATTTCGGCGTCGTGCGGTCGCCAAACAGCGCGAACGTCGCGCGCACCCTGTCGCCGATGGCGAGGCCGGGATCGGCGTGCGCCATCAGCCGCACGCCCTCGTCGAGATCGACCAGCGCGATGCCGTAGGGCGCGAAGGCTTGCAGCGCCGGGGATGGAGGCCGGTGAACGACCGTGATCGAGAAGATCGTGCCGGTGCCCACCGATGTCGCGATGGCGAGGCGGGCCGAGCCGCAGGCCGCGCAGCGCTCGCGCGGATAGAACTGGGCGGCGGCGCACGCCTCGCAGCGCTGGTAGCCGATGCGGCCTTCGGCGACACCCGCCCACCAGGCGCGCGCCAGCGGATCGGAGGAGGCGACCACGGGTTTTGGCTCGCTCATGACCGGCTCCCTCAAACCCGTTCCAGAATCATCGAGACATGCGAGGACATCACCCCGCCGTCGCCATGCACGAAGGCGGTCGGCACGTTCGACGCCTGGCGGTCTCCCGCCCGTCCGCTTAGCTGGCGTTGCGCCTCCACGAGATGGGCGAAGCCACCGCCGACGCCGCAATGGCCGAACGACAGCAGGCCGCCATGCAGGTTGAGCGGCAGATCGCCCTCGCGGCCGAAGCGTCCGGCCCGCGCCGCCTCGCCCGACCCGGCGCGGCGCACGAAGCCGATTTCCTCCAGCAACATGGCGAGCGTGATGGTGAAGGAGTCGTAGACCGCGAGATAGCGCATGTCCGTCACCGCCATGCCGGCCTCGGCGAAGGCGCGCGCGGCCGATTCGCTGGCACCCATCGCCGCCCAGTCGCGCGCCTGCGAGATGTGCTGATGGAGGTGCGCCTGGCCGGCGCCGCGAATACGCACCTTCGCCTCGCCGGTGGGCTCGCGCGTGATCACCGCGGCGATGCCGCCATCCGACACCGGGCAACAATCGAGCAACCGCAACGGCAGGGCGATCGGCTTGGACGCCATCACCTGCTCGACCGTGATCGGCTGGCGCTGGTGGGCGTCGGGATGCCGCGTGGCGTGCGCGCGCATCACGACCGCGAGTTCGGCCAGATCAAGGCCGGTGACGCCGAACTGGTGCATGTAGCGCGCCGCCAGCAGCCCGTAGTAGGCGGGGATGGTGGCGCCGTAGGGCACCTCGTAGTCGGGATGGCCGGCCTGCGCGAGCGTCTGGATCGACTGGTCGCGGCTCTGGCCGGTGGCGCGATTTTCGCCCGCCACGCACAGCACGGCGCGGCACTGGCCGCTCTCGACCAGCAGCCTGGCCAGCATGACCATCGCCACGCCGGTGGCGCCGCCGGCCTGCATCGAATGAGCGTATGTCGGCCGGATGCCGAGCCGCTCCGACACCACGGTGGCGAGCATGATGTGCGGCAGGGTCGTGCTGTAGCCGGTCAGCAGCCCGTCGATGTCGCGCAGCGCGAGTCCTGCGTCGGCGATCGCGGCGTGCGCGGCGTCCGTCATCAGACTGGTGGTCGAGCTGCCCTCGACCACGCCGTAGCGCGTGTTGCCGACTCCGGCGATATACGCCATCGCGTCGCTCCCTTCGTTGCCGCGCGGGACGGTAGCACGGAGCCGGTGCGGCAGGGCAACCGGGTGGACGCGGCCTTGGGGCGTTGAGGCCGGGATGCGCGAGGTAGCCTCAAGCGGCCACGCCTCCGCCATTCGAGCGGCGGGTGCCTCGTCCATGGCGAGATGCGTGATCGAAACTCGTTGTGCCACGGCTATTTCTTCCCTTCTCCCGCCGACGGCAGGAGTGTCCGGGGAAGGTTGGCGGCAGTTTCGGCCACCCTGCGTTGGCTTGGCGATGTGCCGATGGTCGTCGAGCGACGTAATCCGGAAAGTTTCACTGCTGCAACAACTCTTCCCTTCTCCCCTCGCATGAGGGGAGAAGGTGGCGCGCAGCGCCGGATGAGGGGCTTCGCGGCCGTGCGAGCGGCTCGTTCCCGGGTGCGGAGACCGAGTCGTTTCGGCGCCGCGAAGCCCCTCATCCGCCCTTCGGGCACCTTCTCCCCTCCTTCGAGGGGAGAAGGGAAAACATTTGCGGCGCAGCGCTTTTTCGCAGCCCCGATCACGCGGCCCTGGACGACTGGCCGGCGATTCCAGCGACACGTTTCGCGTCTCGCCGACGACTTTCCCCGGACACTCCTGCCGCCAGCGGGGGAAGGGAAGAAATTTCCCGGAGGCACGGCGCATTCCCTGCGGGCGTCGGAACGTGTTTCCACCCGGGCGCCAGGGAGCAGTGTGAAGCCCGGGCGGCCACGCCGCCGGTCCATGTCGGTATCCGCGGGTCGCCGTCACCTGCGGACCGCGCCCGATGCCGCGCAAGGCGGTGGCGGCGCGACGCGTCGCTGCTATGCTCGCGGCGGGAATCGCCGAGGGGAGGGCTGTCGCGACGATGATCGAGCCCGTCACCGTACCACTGTGGTTGTTCGTGGCGATCGGCGCCTTCGCGCTGTGGTCGGTGCTGGACCGACTCCTGATTCCCTCGACCCGCTGGTTCCTGCGCGGGCGCGTGAACCGGCTGATCGGGCGGATCAACCGGCGCCTCGACATCGAGATCAAGCCGTTCCAGCTGACCCGCCGCCAGGTGCTGATCGACCGGCTGCTCTACGATCCGCAGGTCGTGATGGCCGCAGCCGAGTATGCCCGTGCCGGCAACATGCCGGCGGACGCCGCGATGGTGCGGGCGCGCCGCTACGCCAGCAAGATCGTGCCGGCCTTCAACGCCTATTTCTATTTCCGCATTGGCTATGGCCTGGCCCGCGGCCTCGCCCGCGCGCTGTACCGGGTCCGCATGGGCTACGCCGACGCCGACGCGCTGGCCGCCGTGCCGTCCGACGCCACGGTCGTGTTCGTGATGAACCACCGCAGCAACATGGACTACGTGCTGGTGGCGTTTCTGGCGGCCGACCGCACGGCGCTCAGCTACGCGGTCGGCGAATGGGCGCGCATCTGGCCCCTGCAACAGCTGATCCGCGCCATGGGCGCGTATTTCGTGCGCCGCAATTCCAACGATCCGCTCTATCGCCGCGTGCTCGAACGCTACGTCCACATGGCGACCGAGGCGGGCGTGGCGCAGGCGATGTATCCCGAGGGCGGCCTGACGCGCGACGGCAAGTTGCGGCCACCGCGCCTTGGCCTGCTCGACTATGCGCTGAAATCCTTCGATCCGGCCGGCACTCGCGACGTGGTGTTCGTGCCCGTCGGCATCAACTACGATCGCGTGCTGGAGGACCGCACCCAGCTGCGGGCCGGCGACGCCGACGCCAAACGGGTCGGTGGCTGGCAGGCGTTCCGCGTCACGGCGCGCTTCTGGGGCCGCAATGTCGGCCAGATGATCCGTGGCCGCTGGTTCCGCTTTGGCTATGCCTGCGTGAATTTCGGCACCCCGGTGTCGGCGCGGGCGTGGCTGGCCACCAACACGCCCGACAGCGGCGGCGACCTGCGCCGGCTCGACAAAGACGCGCGCTTCGCCGTGATCGACCGGCTGGGCGGCGACCTGATGCGTGCCATCGGCGCGGTCGTGCCGGTGCTGCCGGTGTCGCTGGTGTCGAGTGTGCTGCTCGACGCGACCGAGCCGATGGACGAACTGGGGCTGAAGGCCGCCGCATCCGATCGCATGGAGGCGCTGCAGGCCGCCGGCGCCAAACTCTATCTGCCGCGCGCCGACCGCGACTACGCCATCCACGTGGGCTTGCGCATGCTGACGTTGCGCCGGCTGGTCGCCGTCGACGACAACGGACTTTACGCGGCGGTGGCCGCCGAACGGCCGCTGCTGACCTACTACGCCAACGCCATCGCCCATCTGCGTCCAACCGGCGCCGATCCGGCAATGGATGCGCGATGACGGCGACATCGACCGTGGATGGCGACTTGCGCGCTGGAGGTGGTGTCCGGCGCTGGCGTCTCCGCATGTCGGCGGATGTTTCCGACCGAACCACGCCCCTCGTCCGCCCTTCGGGCACCTTCTCCCCCGCCAGGCCGCTTGCGGGCCCGGCGGGCGGAGAAGGAAAGAGTCATTGCCGCGCGGCGCTTTCTTCCCTTCTCCCCCCGAAGGGGGGGAGAAGGTGCCCCGAAGGGGCGGATGAGGGGCTTCGCGGCGTTGCAACGCCATCGTCGCCTGTCGCGGAAACGTGCCGCTATCGAGGCCGCGAAGCCCCTCATCCGGCGCTGCGCGCCACCTTCTCCCGACATTCGAGGGGAGAAGGACGAGGTGCGGGAAGCGGCACCATCCGGCCGATTCCGGCAGCCATGGAGCGCCTCCGATGATCGCGACCCTGCGCGCCATCCTGTGGGGCACCTTCAACGGCGTGGTCGACAACCGGCTGACCTCGATGGCCGCGGCGATCGCCTTCTACACGCTGTTCTCGATCGGGCCGCTGTTGATCCTGAGCGTCGCCATCGCCGAGCCGCTGATCGGGCGCATGCTGGCGCAGGAGACGATCGTCGCCTCGATCGGGGAGATCGTCGGCGCCGACAATCTCGAAATCCTGCGCCGCTTCGCCGCCCGCGACCTGTTCCGGGGCGGCGGCTGGGCGGCGCTGCTGGGCCTCGTCGTGCTGCTCTATTCGGGCTCCGGCGTGTTCGTCGAGCTGGACGCGGCGCTCGACGTGATCTGGCGACCGCGCGAGGGCTGGAAGCGCCATCCCGTGCTGGCCGAGGTGCGCACGCGGCTGCTGGCGCTGGCGATGATCACGCTGCTGGGCGTGCTGTTCCTCGTGGTGGTGCTGGCGGGGCTGGGGATGAGCGCCTACGCGGGCGCGCTGGCTGCTTTCCCGGTGCTGGGCGAGTGGCTGGGACCGGCGGTGTCGAACGTCGTCCATTACGGGCTGATCACGCTGTTCTTCAGCCTGATCTACAAGTGGCTGCCCGACGTGCGCGTGCCGTGGCGCTTTGCGCTGGTCAGCGGCGCCGTCGTGGCGCTGATGTTCGCGGCCGGCAACCGCGCCATCGTGCTGTATTTCGAGGCGACCCACATGACCAGCGCGTTCGGCGCCGCCGGCGGCATCGCGGCCGTCATGGTGTGGGTCTACTACACCGCCCTGATGGTCCTGCTCGGCGCCCAGGTCGGGCGCGCCACCCGCGACGCGCTGGATGCGAGGCCGCCGGCCGTGGTGGAGGGCAGCGACGGGTAGGGGGTGGGTGCAACGGCCCGGCCGCGCCGTCTCGCCCGGCCGACCGTTCTCGGGCACGATGCGGGCTCCACCACGGAGCGGCGACGGACGATGACTTCTGGCAAGCAAATGGACCTTTTCGGCGCCGATCCCGAGCCGGCGCCGTTCGACGAGGACGCCGTGTCGGTGCCGGTTCGCGCCGATCCCGACAAGGTGTGGGTCAAGCTGCACGCGATTCTGTCCGAGGTGAAGACGGCGTCGAGCCTGCCGTGGGGCGCCGAAAAAGTCCGGTACTACCGGACGGTTTTCCCGCAGATGACCAACTGGCTGCCCGACAGCGAAGCCGCCCAGCTGCGCTTCGAATTCGAGGCCGAGCTGGTCCGGCTGATGGCGGCGTGACGGAGGCAACGGCGTCGGACGTGGCAACCACGGGGCCGACGAGGACGCCCGCGCCAGAACCTGGTGCGCCGGTGATTCGTGGAACATGGCGGCGAAGCCGCGCCGAACCGGGCATCGGGAGCGACGATTGCCAGGGCGTCGGGCCGCGAGCCATGAAACCGCATCGGATTGGTCCGCCGATTTTGTCCGGGTAAAATCCGGATGCCCGTCGCGGTACTGCAGCGGTCTGTCCCCGCCGCTTTTCGATGCAGCGCGTTCAATTCCGAGAAAAGTATTTATTTACAACAAGGTTATTATCATGTAGCATCATGTAGCATCATGTAGCATCATGTCGCCATGAAAATTCATCTCGCCGCCGCCAATTTCTTCCCGACGGGCCTTCCCGGCGACGGTCGGCGCTTGTCCGGCGTGCGCCTGGTCGTTGTCTGGCTCTTGTCCGGCCTTTGGTCCTAGCTGTCCGGCCGTCGGGACGGCTGTCCAGCCCTTGTCCGGAACATTCTTGCGTCGTCCGGGCCGTGTCCGGTGTCGTCCGGCGCGGTCCGGCCATCGTCGGACCGTGGGGGGTATGGACCGGACGCTCGCGGCGGGACAATTATTCACCGGCACGGTGCCGCGCCGGGGTCGCCAACCGCTTCGCGTGGCGCGCTACAGCATCGCCGCCAGAACGCGGTCGGGCGGCCGGTGGCCGTCGACGAAGGTCTTGATGTTGATGATGACCTTCTGGCCCATCTCGATGCGACCCTCGAGCGTGGCCGAGCCCATGTGCGGCAGCAGCACGACCTTGTCGAGTTCGACCAGCTTCGGATTGACGGCCGGTTCTTGCTCGAACACGTCGAGACCCGCACCTGCGAGTTCGCCGGCCCGCAGCATGCGGGTCATCGCGTTCTCGTCGATCACCTCGCCGCGCGCGGTGTTGACGATGATGGCGGTCGGCCGCATCAGCTTCAGGCGCCGCGCCGACAGAAGATGATAGGTGGCCGGCGTGTGCGGGCAGTTGACCGACACGATGTCCATCCGCGCCAGCATCTGGTCGAGGCTTTCCCAGTAGGTCGCCTCCAGCCCGGCCTCGGTTTCGGCGGGCACCCGGCGGCGGTTGTGGTAGTGGATCGCCATGCCGAAGCCACGCGCGCGCCACGCCAGCGCCTGGCCGATCCGGCCCATGCCGACGATGCCCAGCCGCTTGCCCCAGATGCGCGCGCCCAGCATCGCGGTCGGCGCCCAGCCGGTCCACTTGCCCGCCCGCACCAGCCGCTCGCCCTCGCCGACCCGGCGCGCCACCGCGAGCAGCAGCGCCATGGTCATGTCGGCGGTGTCCTCGGTCAGGACGCCGGGCGTGTTGGTGACGGTTATGCCGCGCTGGCGGGCGGTGTCGTGGTCGATGTGGTCGACGCCGGTGCCGAACGAGGCGATCAGGCGCAATTGCGGGCCGGCCTGGCCCAGCAACCGCGCGTCGATCCGGTCGGTGACCGTCGGCACCAGCACGTCGGCGATTTTCACCGCCTCGACCAGCTGCGCCGGGGTCATCGGTTTGTCGTCGAGATTGAGGCGCGTGTCGAACAGCTCCATCATGCGCGTCTCGATCGCGTCGGGCAGCTTGCGCGTGACGACGACGATGGGCTTTTTCGCGGAAGTTGGCATGACGGCTCCGGCCGGACGAGGCCAGCCCGGCAATAGCAAACGCAAGCGCGGTTTGGCAAGCGCGAGCCCCGGGAGGCGGGAATCGGCGAAAATCGCGGCGAATCACGACACTATCGGTCGGTCCGGATGTGGATCGGAAAGCTTTGTTGCGGTATGGTCGGTCCATGTTGGCGCGATTGATCGATCGGACGTGGCGTTGCGTTGCGTTGGCGTTGCTGCTGGCGCCGTTCGCCTCGGCGCTGGCGGCCGACGTGCCGGCACCGCGCCGGGGTTCGGGGCTGCCGGTGCCGCGGCACGCGTCGCTGCGCGGCGAAGAGGTCAACGTGCGTACCGGTCCCGGTAGTCGCTATCCGATCGACTGGGTCTACAAGCGTCGCGGCATGCCCGTCGAGATCGTGGCGGAGTACGACAACTGGCGGAAAATCCGCGACTGGCAGGGCGCCGGCGGCTGGGTCAATCAGGGGCTGCTGAGCGGCAAACGCCATGTCGTCGTCACCGGCCCGAAGGCAGTGCTGCGCAAGACGCCCTCGCCGCAGGCCACCGAAGTGGCGCGCATCGAGCAGGATGTCGTGGCCCAGATCAAGACGTGCTCGGCCGACTGGTGCCGGGTGCAGGCCGGCCCGCACGTCGGATGGATCGAGCGCCAGAACGTCTGGGGCATCTACAAGGGCGAAACGATCAACTGAACGGCCTCGCCGACGTTTGCCCCGGTGTGGCCCTCGATGGTTGATCCGATCGATGGAACGCGGCAAGGCGCGGCGCTGCGTCGACGGCGCCCGCCGGGACGTCGCGTGCTTCGGCGGCAGAGGTCGCAAGCCGGCGGCTGCGTTCCCGGTTCCGCCGGAGGACGTTGCCGACGGGCTATCGGTTCGCCAGGTAAAGGGCGTCGAAGCGACGCGCCAGCGCGGGATCGCCGGCCAACGCGGCGCGCACCGGCGCCAGCGCGAAGGTATCGCGGGTCAGCGTCACCATCGCCTGGGTATCGCGTTGCGTCAGCGCGCGGATCGCCGGCACCGCGGCGGCGCGGCCGGCCTCGTCGAGATGTTGCCAGTAGCGCAACGCGAGATCGGTGCGCTTGGCGAGGCGGCGTGGATCGTGGCGCCCCAGCGTCAGCCCGCGCGACAGCGGGGACGCGACGGCGACGTCGCCGGGCGACAACACGTGACGGGCTTCCGCGAGCGCGATCCATGCCAGCGCGTGTGCCGGCGCCAGACGCACCGCGCGGTCGGCCATCGCGCGGGCGGTGGTCGCCAGCGCGAGGCGGCGCTCGACGTCGGTCGACCGGTAGGTCTGCCACAGACGCAGGTCGCACAGCAGGACGGCGAGCGAGGGATCGGGTCCGAGATCGACGGCGACGCCCAGGTCGCGAGCGGCGGCGTCGACTTCCGGATCCGTCAGGCGCTGGTCGCCCGCGATGTAGCGTTCGGCGACGTCCTGGGCTTGCAGGAGGTGGACCGCGGCAACCACGCGGGGCACCGCCAGCGCGACCAGCAGCAGCCCGACGAGGGCCGCGATCGCCGCGAGGGCCGGCGCCGATGTCTGCCCGACGCGCGAAGGTGCCGCGGCCTTCGGCATCGCCGGCTTCGACGGGCGGTTCGGTTTGAGATCGGCGTGCGACACCAGGCCCATCGGCGGTGTTCCCGTTGTTGGCCGGCGCGCCCGCGTTGCCCGGTTCCGGCCTATTCGCCGTAGTAGCGCTTGTAGCCGCGGTAGTAGTAGACGCCGCTGTCGGTGTAGTCGTACTGGGCGTGGCGGCGCAAGTCGACCTGGGTCAGCACGATGCCCGACAGGCGGGCGCCGGCCTCGTAGGCCATCTTGACGCCGGCCGCGGCGATGTCGCGGCGGGTTTTTTCCCAGCGCACGACGAAGATCGTGGTGTCGGTCTGGCGCACCAGCAGCAGCGCGTCCGACACTGCCAGCACCGGCGGCGTGTCGAGCACGACGAGATCGAAGGCCTCGCCCAGCTGCTGCATCAGGCGGCGCATGCGCAGGCTGCCCAGCAGATCGGTCGGCGAGGGCGGTCGCTTGCCGGCGAGAATGTAGTAGAGGCCTGTGCGCGGCTCGACGTGCACGAGTTCCTCGAGATTGCGCTGGCCGGATAGGAATTCCGCCAGGCCGGCCTCGTTCTCGACCCCGAGATTCTTGTGCAGCGAGGGCTGTCGCAGATCGCAGTCGATCAGCAGCGTGCGGGCGCCGGAAGCGGCCGAGGCCGCAGCCAGCGACAGCGACGTCGTGGTCTTGCCTTCTCCCGGCACGGAAGAGGTGACCACGACGGTGCGCTGCGAGTGGTCGGCGCTCGACAGCTGGATGCCGGTGCGAATGGTACGCATCGCCTCCGAGTAGGCGGAATTGGGCTTGTCGACGATGTTCAGCCATGGCGCGGCGTTGCGCTTCAGGCGCGTGGCCTGGAAGGGCACCATGCCGAGCGCCGCGACGCCGGTGAGCTGTTCGAGCTGGTGGATTGAGCGGAAGCCCGAATCCATCAGCTCGATGACGATGGCGGCGGCGACGCCGAGCGCCAGCGAGGCAAGGAATGCCATCAGGACGATCAGATCCTTGCGTGGCGCCACCGGCACCCCGCTCGGCACCGCGTCGTTGAGTTGCTTGGCCGACGCGCGCGAGCCGCCCTGGCCCTGGGTGGTGACGCTGACGTCCTGCAGGCGCGTCAGCACCGCCTGATAATGCTGCTTGGCGGTGTCGAGCTCGATCTGCAGCGTGCGCAACTGGGCGGAGCTGACGGTCTGTTTGCTGATCTGCTCGTCGAGCTTGGCGACCTCGCTCTTGAGGCGCTCGACCGACTTGCGTGCCGCCTCGACCTCGCCGCGGTTGTTGTTGGCGAGGCGGCCGCGCTCGGAGCCGACCCGACTTTCGACGGCGGCCAGACGACGGCGCGCCTCGATCATCCTGGGATGGACCGGCCCGAGCTCGAAGCTCAGCGCCGCGACCTCTTTCTCCGCCGAGGCCAGTTCCGAGAGCAATTGGCTGCCCTCGACGCCCAGCATGCCGCCACCGGAGCCAAGACGGGCTTCGGAGTTGCGCAGGTTCTGCTCGGCGGTGAGCAGCTGGGACTGCATTTCATAGAGTTTGCGGGTCAGGGTCGACGCGTCGCCGACGTCGTAGAGCTGGTTGTCGGCGCGGAACTGGGCGAGGTTGCGCTCGGCGTTGATGACGCGGGTGCGGGTGTCCTCGATCTGGCTGCTGAGGAACTTCATCAGTTCCAGAATGTCGCGGTCCTTGCCGGATTTCTGGCCATCGACGTAGGTTCTGATCGCCTGGTTGACCGAATCGGCGGCGAGCTTGGGGTCGGGCGAGCGGTACTGGATGGCGATCACGCGCGACATGGTCTGGGTGCGGGCGACCAGGCCACCCACCCAGCCATCGGCGATCCGGTTTTAGAGCCGCTCTCGTTCTTCCGGCGTCATCTCGGCCAGCCGCCGGCGCGCTTCCTCGCCCGACATGCGGGGCGGTTCGGTCTTGGCGACCCGCAGCAACTGCAGCACGGGTGCGAACAGGCTCTTGAGCTTGCTCTGCGGCGGCGGCGCGAGATCGGGGTTGAACAGCGGATGTTCGATCAGGTTCAGCGCCCTGACCGTGACGCGGGCCTGCAGCTCGCCGCGGATTTTCGCCGATTCGGTCTCGATGTCGATGGGCGAGAAAAACTGGACGCGCTCGGCGCCGCGCGGGTCGAGAATCGCCGGCGTTTCCGGGGCTTCGATAACCAGATCGGCTTGCGACAGATAGATCGGGGTGAGCTGGTTGGCGACCAGCCAGGCGATGGTCGTGCCAATGAGGGCCAGTCCGCCGATCAGCAGCTTGTGCCGCCGCAGCATGCCCAGGATCTGACGGACCGACACCGACGGCGCGGCATCGCCTGCCGGTGGCTGAGGGGCCTGTATCGGCGCCTCGACCGGCAGATTGCTATAGCTGGTCTGCAACCGGGTGACGTTCGACATGTCCCAATCCCGAAGCCTTCCACGTTCTAGTGGCGGCGATTTCTTAAGAAACGTCTCTAACCAACTACAGAATCACATGATTCGTGTTGTTGTGTCAAAGTATTCCTTGCGCGCCGCGCGCCGCGCGCCGCGTCCGGCTTCGTCGCACCGGTTGCCAGGAACGCCGGCATCTTGCCGCTTCGAAGCGGCGGAACTGTGGCGTCGCGGCTCGCGCGGCCGGCCCGGCAACCGTCTCAACGCTCGCGCATGCTGCCCTGGACGGTCTGGAACATCCGGTCGGTGAAGTAGGCCAGGATCGATCGCTCGCCAATCAGCAGGTCGACCGACCCCGTCATGCCGGGCGTCACGCGGTTGCGACGCGGGTCGTCGCCAAGATAGTCCTTGGGAACCTGCACGATCACGGAAAAATAAGGAGGCGTGGCGGCCGATGCCCCGGTCGAGGGGTCGGGTGTCGTGGCGTCGGCGCCAATGTGGGAAACCTTGCCCTTGAGGTAGCCGTAACGCACCCAGTCGTAGGTCTGGAACTTGACGATCGCGTCCTGCCCCAGCGTGATCATGCCGATGTCGTTGTTGGTAACGCGGGCCTCGATCTCGATCTGGCGGACCTCGCCGGCCGGAATGATGCCCGTGATCTGCTCGCCTGGCCGTACCGTCTGGCCGGGATTGGCGATCCGGAACCCGTTGACGATGCCATCCACCGGCGCGCGCAGGGAAAGGTTTCGCTTGAGGTTGAGTTGCTGTTCGTGGATCGCGCGGGCGCGATCGAGCTCGGCCTTGGCGTCGCCCAGACGCTTGAAATTGGTCGAGTTCCACTCCCGGTCGACGATCGACCGGCGTTCCATCGCCTCGACGAGCGCGGTGTGGGCGTTGCGCAGATCCTCGATGGCGCCGGTCAGGTCGCCCTTGGTGACGACCAGATCGCGTTTCACGCCCAGATATTGCAGCTCGGGAAAGTACTGCTGACCGACGAGGCCACGCAGGGCCTCCTCGCGTTTGGCCAGAATGGCGACCGACTCTTCGAGTGTCCTGACGCGGTTCTGGAGATTGAGGATGCGCGACCTGGCCTGGTCGACGACCGACCCCAAGGCAGCGCGACGGGCCGCGATTTCGCCCTGGCGCGAGCGCCAGAGGCTGAGCTGGTCGGCGATCACGACCGGCGCGGCCAGATCGCGCGGAAACTCCGGCGGCCGCGTCGCGGCCGCGCCGTCGGCGGTTTCCGCTTCGAGCCGGGCCACTTCGCCGGCCAGCGTCTGCAGCGCCGCGCGTGCCTTGGCGATCTCCTGGTCGATCAGGTCGCCGTCGAGTGCTAGCAGCTCCTGGCCTTCGCGCACGGCGTCGCCGTCCTTGACGAAGACGCGCGCCACGCGGCCACCGTCGGGATGGGCGACGAATTTCGCCTTGCCGGTGGGTCGGACGATGCCCTGGGCGGTCGCTACCTGCTCGGTCGTGGCGATCACCATCCAGGCGACGGCGGCGACCACGAAACCGCTGATACCGTATATCAGCCACGTTATGTAGGGGGAGTGGCGATGAGCGGCGATCGCCTCGGTGTCGGGCAGAAAATCCTCGACCGTGAAGCGTTCGACGCCGGGCAGGCGTGCTTCCGAGATGGAACGCACCAGCCCGCTCTCGGCGGGCGGCGCCTTCGGCCGGGCAGGCGTGCTTCCGAGATGGAACGCACCAGCCCGCTCTCGGCGGGCGGCGCCTTCGGCCGGGCAGG
>CAMDVZ010000086.1 GCA_945878895.1 Caenispirillum bisanense
ATCTGGAAGCGCGCATCGACGCCTATATCCGCGACTCCATTCGCGACCGCGATCTCTGGAGCGAACCGTGAGCGACCTGTTCGGCGAGCACGACGATGGGACGCCGCTGGACGGCGACGAAAGGGACGGACTGCTGCAAACCTGGATCACGCATCGCCGGGATCTGAACGTGGCCGAGCAGGCCAACATCGCGAAGGCCGCCGCCTGGGCCCGTCGCGGCAAACGCCGACGGGCGCCCGACCTGCTGACCGAGACATCGGCGCGGTCCCTGCACAAGCGGATGTTCGGCGACGTCTGGCGCTGGGCCGGCACCTACAGGCGCAAGGCGCGCAACATCGGGATCGACGCGCACCGGATTCACGCCGAGGTGCCCGCCTTGCTGGACGATGTCCGCTTCTGGATGGAACACGCGACCTGGCCGTCCGACGAGATCGCGGTTCGGCTACACCATCGGCTTGTGTTCGTTCACCCGTTCCCCAACGGCAACGGCCGCCACGCCCGCCTGATGGCCGATCTGCTGATCGAGCGGCTGGGCGGCGTGGCGTTCAGCTGGGGCGGACGAACGCTGGCCGATGGCAGCACGTTGCGAGCGGCCTACGTATCGGCGTTGCGCGCGGCCGATGGGCACGACCTCGCGCCCTTGCTGACGTTCGCGCGCGCGTAGACACCCGACATCTCCACGCAACGCGGCGAGTGCCCTGAATTTCCGCGGGACGGGATCGATTCAGGTTATGGTCGGCGCCATGGACGACGACATCGCCACCCGCGTCTACGGCGACCCGCTGGCGCGCTGGTTCGTCACCGAAGCGTACCGGATCGTCGACACCGCGGCGCTGATCGCCGCCGCGGGCGACCAGCTCGTGCGTGCCGGCATTCCGCTCTACCGGCTCGCCTGCTTCCAGCGCACGTTGCATCCGGAGTTCGTCGGCAAGGGCTATTTCTGGCGCCGCGGCCAGGGCGTGGAAGTCTTCGATGCCGCGCACGGCTTGCTGACGGACGTGGAGTATCTCGACAATCCCCTGCCGCCGGTGTTCGAGCGTCGCGAGACGATCAGGGTCCGCCTCGAACGGGTCGAGCCGCGGGCGCCGATCCTGCGCCAGCTCAAGGACGAGGGCGCCACCGACTACGTCGCGCTGCCGCTGGTCTTCTCGACCGGCCACGTCGACGCGCTCAGCGTGGTCTCGGACAAACCGGGCGGATTTTCCCGGGCCGATCTCGACCGCATGTACCTGCTGCAGTTCGCCTTCGCGCGCATCGTCGAGGTCCACTCCCTGCGCGACACGGCGGCAAACCTGCTCGACGCCTATGTCGGCCGCGCCGCGGGCTTGCGCATCCTCGCCGGCGAGGTCACGCGCGGCGGCGGCCAGACCATCGAGGCGGTGATCTGGTATTGCGACCTGCGCGGTTTCACCCTCCTGTCCGACAGCCTGCCGCGCGACGTCGTGGTTGCCTTGCTCAACGACTATTTCGGCGCCATGGGGGCAGCGGTCGCCGGTGCCCATGGCGAGATCCTCAAATTCATGGGCGACGGACTGCTCGCGATGTTTCCGGTCGGGGATTCGTCGCGACGATCCGAAGCGGCGGCACGCGCCGTGGCGGCCGTCGACGCCGCGAGCGAGGCCATCGCCGCGCTCAACGACCGGCGCGCCGCGGCGGGCGAACCGCTGGCGCGGTTTGGCCTCGCCCTGCATGTCGGCGAGGTCATGTTCGGCAATATCGGCGCCAGCGCGCGGTTGGATTTCACCGTCATCGGCCCCGCCGTCAACCACGCCGCCCGGCTCGAGAAGCTGTGCGCGACGCTTGGCCGGTCCGTCGTCCTGTCGGCGGCCTTCGCGGCATTGCTGCCGGCAGCGGCGACCACGTCGCTCGGCAGGCAGGGGCTCAAGGACATCGATGAACCGCAGCTGGTCTACGGTCTGGCGGACGCCGACCAGCGCCGGGTCGCGGGCCTTCCACGCTTGCGCTAGAACCGGCCCGACACATGCGGGGAGAAACGCCATGGATATCGCGATCGTCGGCGCCGGTGGGCGCATGGGCCAGATGCTGGTGCGGCACGCCGCCAAAACGCCGGGCATCCGCCTGGTCGGCGCGACGGAAGTTCCCGGCAGCAATGGCGTCGGACGCGATTCCGGCGAGATGGCGGGGATCGAACGCAACGGCGTGACGATCACGGACGACGCGGCTACAGCCATCGGCGCGGCGCAAGCGGTGATCGATTTCACGATTCCTGCCGCCACCGTGCGGCACGCCGAGATCGCCGCGGCACGTGGCGTGGCCGTCGTGATCGGGACCACCGGCCTCGACGCGGCGCAGACGGCGGCGATCCACGCCGTGGCGACGAAAGTTCCCGTGATGTGGGCCGCCAACATGGCGCTCGGCGTCAACATCCTGCTGGCGCTGGTCGAGAAGACCGCGGCGATGCTCGACCCGTCCTACGACATCGAGATCGTGGAGATGCACCACCGCCACAAGATCGACGCGCCGTCGGGCACCGCGCTGGCGCTCGGTCGCTCGGTGGCGGCCGGCCGCAAGGTCAAGCTCGAGGACGTCTGGCGCAAGTCGCGCGATGGTCACACCGGGGCGCGGCCGGTTGGCGAGATCGGCTTCGCCACCTTGCGCGGCGGCGAGGAGGTCGGCGTCCACACCGTGATGTTCGCGGCCGCCGGCGAACGGCTGGAACTCAGCCACCGGTCGTTCAGCCGCGAGACCTATGCCGCCGGTGCCATGCGGGCGGCGGCGTGGCTCGAGGGCCGGCCGGCCGGTCTCTACACCATGAAGGACGTGTTGGGGCTGTAGAGGCGCCGTCCGGACGTGGAAACGGCGCGGATCGCTCCGCGCCGTTTCGATTCCGGGGGCGATGGTCAGACGTAGCTGATCGCGACACTGCCGCAGCCCACGACCGAACCGATCAGCGTGTCGCCCTTGACGACCGCGCCGACGCCCTCGGGGGTGCCGGTGTAGATCAGGTCGCCGGCGCCGAGCTCGACCAGGCCCGAGAGATAGAAAATCGTCTCCGAGACGTTCCAGATCAGCTCGTTGAGGTTGGCCTTCTGGCGTGGCTTGCCGTTGACGTCGAGCTTGATCTCGCCCTTGTCGGGATGGCCGATCCGGCTGGCGGGATAGAGGTGGCCGATGGGCGCGCCCTGGTCGAACCCCTTGCCCATGTCCCACGGCCGACCCTTGTCGCGGGCCGCGTTCTGCAGGTCGCGGCGGGTCATGTCGAGGCCGGCGGCATAGCCCCAGGCGAACTCCAGTGCCTTGTCGACCGGAATGTTCACCCCGGCTTTGCCGATCGCCACCACCATTTCCATTTCGTGATGGAGATTCTTCGTCGCGAGCGGGTATGGAAGCTTGACCGGATTGGCCGGATCGGCCGCCACCACGATGGCGTCGGTCGGTTTGGCGAAAAAGAACGGCGGCTCGCGGTCGGGGTCGCCACCCATCTCGCGCGCGTGCGCTGCGTAGTTGCGGCCAACGCAATAGATGCGGCGGACCGGAAACAGGTCGGAGGAACCGTGGATCGGCACGCCGATGGTCGGCATCGGCGGAATGACGTAGGCCAAGTGGAGCTCTCCCCCAGGGGCGGAACGAACGAATGGACGGATCAGCAATAGCCCGCGCGACACTGGCCGAGCAAGTCGCCGCGGTGGCCGACACGATCGTCGTGATCGGCGAACCACACCGGCCGTCGCGTGGCTTTCTCCATTGGCGCGACCTGCTGTTTCCCTGCGCGCTGGGCCGGGGCGGCGTGCGGGCCGACAAGATCGAGGGCGACGGCGCCACGCCGACCGGCGACTGGGCGTTGCGGCGTCTGTGGTATCGACCCGACCGGTTCCGGGAACCGCCGCGCGGCGCCCTGCCCTCGCGTCCGATATCGAGGGACGACGGCTGGTGCGACGCGCCCGGCGCGCCCGACTACAATCGCCCGGTGCGCCTGCCGTACGCGGCCAGCCACGAGCGGCTGTGGCGCGACGACGATCTGTACGATCTGGTGGTCGAACTCGGCTACAACGACGCGCCGGTCGTGCCCGGTCGCGGCAGTGCGATTTTCCTGCACGTCGCCAGGCGCGACTACGCCCCGACCGAGGGGTGTGTCGCGCTGTGGCGGGACGACCTGCTGTCGCTGCTCGCGGTCTTGCCGGCGGACGCGACGATCCGGATCGCGGCCGGCCGCTGAGCGGTGGTCAGGGTTTGGCGCCGCGGTTCATCCAGCGCAGGCCGAGAAACGACAGGCCTGCCAGCGCCAGCATGATGGCACCGAACACCGGGTCGGCCGGTATGGCGTCGCCCTTCAGGCCGATCCGCCAGCCGGTGGCGTAATTCACGAAGGCCGCAGCGCCGACCAGCCCGAAGGCGCCGACGGCAAGCTGGAGCACCAGTTCCATGAAATTGCGCATCTCGAAAACTGCCCCCGGCATCGTCTCGTCGCCATGCTTCCAGGCAAAGGCCGTCCGCACCGCCATCCCCCGTCGTCGGGGCGTCGCGATCCAGCCATGAGGCGATCCCCGGCAGGAATCGCTTGCGTGGCGGCGGGCGATAAACCAACGTTCAGGCCGTCGATCCATTGCATACCGACAGCCGACAATCCGGGAATTTCGACCACATGACCATGAATCAGGCCTTCGAGGGCGTGACCGTCCTTGACTTCTCCCAGGGCGTCGCGGGGCCGCACGCCACCATGTTGCTGGCGCTGCACGGCGCCGACGTCATCAAGGTCGAACCGCTCGAAGGCGACTGGGGCCGGGCACTGGGCGACATCAGGGGCGATCATTGCGCCCACTCCGTCGCCTTCAACCGCGGCAAGCGGTCCATCGCGCTCGACCTGAAATCGAAAGACGGCATCGAGATCGTCCGCAACATCGCGGCCAAGGCCGACGTGATCGTCGAGAGTTTCCGGCCCGGTGTCATCTCGCGCCTCGGCTTCGGCTACGAAGCGATGAAGGCGGCCAACCCGAAGGTCGTCTACTGCTCGGTCTCGGGTTTCGGCCAGACCGGTCCGTTCAGCAAGCGCCCGACCGTCGATGGCCTTATCCAGGCCTTCAGCGGCATGATGGTCATGAACAAGATGCCCGACGGCACGCCGTGGCGGCAGGGCATGATCGCGGTCGACGTGACGACCGGCCTCTACACCTTCCAGGCCCTCTCGACGGCCATCATGCGGCAGTTCCGCTTCCGCGAGGGCAGCTACATCGATTCCAGCCTGATGCGCGCGGCGGCGGCCTACCAGGGCGCCAAGCTGATGGAATGGCACGACACCGGCGGCAACGTGAAGCCGCTCTACATGCCGGCCGGCAGCTTCAAGTCTAAGAACGGCTACATCATGCTGAGCGCCATGCGGCCGCACCATTTCCGCACGCTGTTCGAGCTGATCGGCCGCCAGGACGTCGCCGACGATCCGGATCTGCAGACCCACGAGGGTCGCATCGCCAACGCGCCGAAGATCGTCAAGGCGCTCAACGAGACCATGCCGACGCGCACGACCGAGGACTGGATCGCCCTGCTCCAGCCCAAGGACGTGTTCTGCGAGCGGGTCAACAACTACACCGACTACCTCGAGCATCCGCACGTGGCGGCGACCGGCGCCGTCGACTGGATCGAGCAGGAAGGCTTCGGTCGGCTCCCCGTCGCCAACATCCCCGGTCTGCCGCCGGCGCGCGAGCACGCCGCCCAGCGCCATGCGCCGCATGTCGGCGAGCATACCCGCGCGGTGCTGGGCGAGCTCGGTTACGCGGCCGGCGACATCGAGGCGATGCTGGGACGCGGCGGCGTGAAGACCGCGAAGCCGGTCGCGAAAGCCGCGGAGTAGCGATGGTCCCGCCATGTTGCGGGCCCTGATCTTCGATGTCGGCGGCACGCTCGAAACCGAGGCCGCCTTCCATCCCGGCGCGGCGGCGCTGGTCCGCGAGTTGCTGCGGCGCGAAGGCATCGCGGTCGAGGAGTCGGCGTGGCACGCCGCGCTGGTCGTGGCGCTGGAACGGCGGGCCCCCGACATCGTCCGCGCCGCCATCTGGTCGCTCGCGGACCGCGAGGCGCCAGTCGCCCATTCCGTCTGGGCGCGCTTCGTCGAGGGCGTCCACCGGCGCGCGCTGACGCCCTCGCTGCCCGGACTCGTGGACTTGCTCGCCTCGCTGCAAGCCAGCGGCTACCGGCTCGGCGCCCTCGACGATTCGCCCTCGACGCTGACGGCCAGGATCGACGCGCTGGGGCTGGATGGCCTGTTCGACGCCGTGGTGTCGGGCGTGGCGATCAATCTCGCCAAACCCGATCCCCGCCTGTGGCTGGCGCTGTGCGCCCAGCTCGCCGTCGAGCCACCGGATTGCCTGATGGTGGGGGATCGCTTCGATCTCGATCTCGCGCCGGCCCGGCGCCTGGGCATGCGCACGCTGCTGCTGCGGCTTGGCCCGGCCGCGGCGCTCGACGCGCGCGACTGGACCGAGATGCCCGACGCAACCGCCGACGACGCCGACGAGCTCGCCGAAGCGATCGACCGGCTGGCGGCGCGCTAGGCTGCATCCTGGAGCGGCTGGAACTGGCCTGCCGTCGTGACACGAGCCACCGGCATTTTCGTCTCTCGACGCACCGCCGGATGCACGAAAACCATGTCATCCCGAGCTTGTCGAGGGACCGTTGCGCGGCGCCGATCGCACGAGACGCGGTTGAGAACGAAGAGGAAAGGTCCCTCGACAAGCTCGGGACGACAAAGTCCCGGTGCTACGGGCGGTGCGCCAATCCCTCAACGCAGGGTTGATACCCATGCGCGGCGCGCTCCCGGAAGATCTCGGATTGCCAACCCCGCCTATCGCCCGAACACGTTGTCGCGGTGCCAGGCCAGGAAGGCGCGCTGGCGCTCGCCCTTGATGGCGACCCGGGCGGCCGGGTCGAGGCCGGCCTGGCGGGCTTCGTCGACCGTCAGCGACTCAGACAGCATCACTGCACCGTCGTCGGCGAACGACACCAGACCCTGGCCGAACGCGAACAGCCAGGTCGGCAGCAGCGGCAGCCCGTTCTCGCCGTCGAGCCGTTCCTCGTTGGTCGATTCCGTCCACGCCTTGATGGTCGCGACCTGCACCAGCTCGGCGATGCGCGAACCCGACACCGCGCAGGCGCCGTCCCACAGCGCCAGCGTGTTGTCGCGGAAGGGGCCGCTGCCGATCCGTGCCGCGTTGAGCGCCGCCAGCGTGTCGTCGTCCATGTCGCTGGCGGCCAGCGCCGAGCACATCGCCTCCGCGAGCGCGCCGCCCATCGGTTCGCCGTCGGCCACCATGCGGCGCAGGCGCTCGATCAGCACGTCGCCGATCGGAAAGACGCGCGTCTCCTTGCGGTCGCTTTCGGGATCGAGCGGCGAATCCGTCAGCGGCAGCAGCGCGCGCAGGGCGGTGGTCAGGGTCTCGAAGGAGATCGGCTCGAACAGGTCGTGGAAGCGGCAGGGCACGATGCGGGCGGCGCGACGCTTGTCCTCCTCGCCCATCGGGACGGCTTCTTCCTCGCTCTTCTCCATGACGGCGAACACGGCCTGCAGGTCGCCGCCGAGAAAGGCGAAGCCGAGATCGCCGGGCGCCATGTCGGCCGAGGCGGCGTAGCCGGGCGCGGTGCGACCAAGCTTGTCCCGCCGCGGCACGACCACCAGTTCCTCGTCCCAGTAGTCGGAATCCTCGTCGTTCTGGTTCAGCCACCACCACGCCATCGCGCACCCCCGGACAATCCTCGTCGCTACCTAGCGCGCGACGCCGCCGGGCGCGAGTCCGGCGAGACCCGGTGCCGGGCCAGGCGGACGAACCGCCACGCCGACGCCGGGCCGATGGAGTCGATTCCGGATCGGCGGGAACGCCGACGGACGGACGCCTTCCGGGAGTGCGTTCCCGGACGGTGCGACCTCCGGGTGGTTTCGATGCGCCCGAAGGCCGCCGCGATGCCGGCGGCCGTCGTCGCCCGATTGCCGCGGGTTCAGTGCTTTTTCGGTGGCTTCTGGGCGCCCCACATGCCGAACAGCGCACCGGCGACGCGGCGGATCTGGATCTCCTCGGAGCCCTCGGTGATGCGGTAGCGGCGATGGTGGCGGAAAATGTGCTCGAAGGGCTTGTGGCGCGAATAGCCGATGCCGCCATGCACCTGCATGGCCTGGTCGGCCGCGTTGCAGACCAGCCGGTTGCCGCGATAGTTGGCCATCGCCACCCACTCGCTGACCTGCATGTGGTGTTCGCGGTCGAGATACCACGCCGTCTTGCGAACGAGGCCACGCACCATCTCGGCCTCGGTGTGCAGCTCCGCCAGCGGGAACTGGATGGCCTGGTTGGTCGACAGCTTCTTGCCGAACACGATGCGCTGGTTGGCGTAGGCGACCGACATGTCGATGCAGTACTGCGCCGCGCCAAGGCTGGAGGCGGCCTGGCGGATGCGGTTCTCGTGCACGAAGGTCTGCGCCACGTCGAGCGCCATGCCTTCCTCGCCCAGCATGCTGGAAGCCGGCACCACGACGTCCTTGAGCGTCACCTCGGCGTGGTCGCTCGGCATGTTGAAGGTCCACCACATGAACTCGACCTTGAAGCCGGGCGTCGTCAGCGGAACGATGAAGGCGCTGATGCCGCGCGGCTCGCCGGGCTTCCCCGATGTGCGCGCGAAGACGAGATCGTGGGTGGCGCTGTGCATGCCGGTGTTGAAGCGCTTGGCGCCGTTGATCACCCAGTCGCCGCCGCGCTTGACGGCCGTCGTCTCCATGAACGTCGCGTCGGAACCGTGGTTGGGCTCGGTCAGGCCGAAGCCCATGCGCGCCTTGCCCTGGATCGAGGGCTCGATGAACTGCTCCTTCTGCTCCTTGGTGCCGAAGCGGTGGACCAGCAGCAGCGAGGGGAAATTACCGACGATCGAGCTCTCGTTCTGCAGATCGTTGTGCAGCCCCAGCCCCTTGTGGGCGAGATGCTCGCGGATGATCGCCATGGCGAGGTTGGAGCCGTCCTGGCCGCCCAGTTCCTTCGGCAACGCGTAGCGGAAATGGCCGGCCTTGTCGGCCCGCCGCTTCATCTCGGCCAGCAACTCCTCCCACTCCTCGCGCGGCTGGCCATCGTTGTCCCAGTTGGTGCGGGCGTGCTCGCGGCGGTGGTCGAAGAAGCGGATGTTGTCGTTCTCGCGCTCCAGCGGCCGGATCTCGCGCTCGACGAAGGCATCGAGCACGTCGAGGTAGGCCTTGATGTCGGCGGGAATTTCGAAATCCATGGGGGCGGCTCCTGCGCTGAACGGTCGTTCAGGCGATCATGCCGTGCCGCGTCGGCCGGAGTCGAGTGGGCTCGGCCCTGATCGGCGCGGTTGCCTCGCGGTGCGGACCGGTCCGCGCCGAATTCCGTCGCGCGTCGCCGGCGCGGCCGTTTCGTCCCGCCGGGAATCGCATTACGCTGCCGCCATGACCACGATCCGCACCCCGCGCCTGATCCTGCGGCCGATGACCGACGCCGACGCGACCGCCTATGTCGCGATGCGCTTCCATCCCGGGGTGCTCGCCTGGCTGCCGCCGGCGCCGGGCGAGCCGCTCGAGCGCGCCCGCGAGACCATTGCCGCCTTCGCCGAGGCCTGGCGCACCCGCGGTTACGCCCCGTGGGGGGCGTTCGAGCGATTGCCGGAAGCCGGCGGTGGCGATCGCGAAGGCCGCCTCGTGGGCCATGTCGGCCTGCGGTTTCTGCCCGAGTTCGACGGCACCGAAATCCTTTACGCCTTCCTGCCCGAAACCCAGGGCACCGGTCTGGCGCGCGAGGCGGCGGAGGCGGCGCTGGATTTCGGCTTCCGGACGCTGCACCTGCCCGCCATCTTCGCCATCACGCTCGCCACCAACCAGCGCTCGTGGGGCCTGATGCGGCGGCTCGGCATGAGCCGCGGCCCCGACACGCGCTTCAAGGGCTTCGACGTGGTGCGCTACGATCTCGACGCGCCGACGTGGCGGGCCCGAACGAACCGCGAGAGAGCAGCGACATGACCACCCCCGGCCCGACCCTGACGACGGCGCGCCTGACCCTGCGGCCGCTGGACGAGGCCGATCTCGACGCCTACGCCACGCTGCGCTTCCACCCCGACGTGTTGCCTTGGCTGGCGGCCCCGCCCGGCGGTGGCCCGATGGAAGCCTCGGCCCGTATCCTCGCCGACTACGCGACCGGCTGGCGCGACCATGGCCGCGCCCCGTTCGGCGTCTTCGAGACGGCGTCCGGCGGCCATGGCCCGATGGTTGGCTATTGCGGCCTGCGCTGGCTCGCGGATCTCGGCCGCACCGACATCGTCTGGACCATGCATCCCGCCACCCAGGGCAAGGGCTACGCCCCCGAGGCCGCCCGCGCCGCCCTCGACTGGGGCTTCCGGACGCTCGGCCTCGACCGCATCGGTGCCCTGATCCGCCCCGACAATGTCCGCTCGCAGGGCGTGGCCAGGAAGATCGGCCTCGCGCTGACCGAGACGCTGATCCGCCCCTACGGCGAACGCGGCTGGTGGGACGGCAGGCGCGAGTCGTGGAAGTCCGCCGGGTAGCGCGCCACCCGTGCCGACGGCGATTGGATTATAGTCACCGTCCTCGCCGCCAACCAGGACCGCCACCATGACCCAAACCGCTCTCATCGTCGGCGCCGGCTCCGGCATCTCGGCCTCGTTTGCTCGCCTGCTCGCGAAGGAGGGCTATCGCGTGGCGCTGGCCTCGCGCGATCCGGCCAAGCTCGCGACGCTCGCCGCCGCCACCGGCGCCACGACGCACGCCTGCGACGCCACCGATCCCGATGCCGTCGATCGCCTCTTCGCGCAAATCGACGCCCAGTTCCCGCGACTCGACATCTGCCTCTACAACGCCTCGGCCCGCGCGCCCGGCCCGATCGCCGAGGTCGACCGCGACCAGGCCCGCACCGCGCTCGCGATCACGGCTTACGGCGGCTTCCTCGTCGCCCAGGCCGCCGCCCAGCGCATGCTCCAGCATGGCGCCGGCGCCATCCTGATGACCGGCGCGTCCGCGAGCACGAAGGGCTACCCGCACTCCGCCATCTTCGCGATGGGCAAGTTCGCCCTGCGCGGTCTGGCGCAATCAATGGCGCGCGAGCTGGCGCCCAGGGGCATCCATGTCGCCCACTTCGTGATCGACGGCGGCGTGCGCAACGCCGAACGCGGCCGCGTCGAAGGCGGCAACGCGGCACCCGACAGCTATCTCGACCCCGACGCCATCGCCGCGACCTACCTGCACGTCGCGCAACAGCCGCGCAGCGCCTGGACGTGGGAGGTGGAGCTCAGGCCGTGGGTGGAGAAGTTTTAGGCGTGGTATCCGCGCGGTACGCGACTCACCCGATTCTCTCGTCTGGACGCACGGCGGCGACACAACCCGGGTGTCATTCCGAGCTTGTCGAGGGACCCCGGATTCTTCGAGGCCACGGGCGATTTCGCCAGCGCGCCGAGGTCCCTCGGCAAGCTCGGGATGACATCGGTTTCGTGATTCGGGTAATGCGCCCACCGGTAGAAACGCACGCTTTTCCCGCCACGGCGAAGCGTGAAAATCCGCCCCGAACGGCGGCGGCGGGCAGCGGGACGCTCAGCGGGCGACGCGGGCGATCGCGAAGACGAGACCCGCAAGGCCGAAATTCAGCCCCAACACCCACGACACCATCTGGAACGTCGTCGGCATGTTGCCGAGCCGGCCCTTGAGTTCGGTCATGTCGAGCGACAGCCGCTTCACGTCGCCCTTGATCTCGGCGACATCCGTTTCGAGGCGTCCAACGCGCAGGGGAAGGTCGGTCGGCATGCCGCCATCATCGCCGCCACCGCGCCTTTTGTCCAGATTGGCGCGGACGGCGTCGAGGCTGCGCTGCCGCTCGCGGCCGAGATCGTAGGCGTTATCGAGCGACATTGGGGCCATCCACGATGATCAGCCGGCGGCACGCCGACAGTCCCGCCTCGATGCCGGCGTTGGCCTGACCGAGCACGGCCTTGTCCTCGTCGTCGACAAGGTAGTCGACCGTCTCGTCCCTGATGCGCATCCATGCCACCGCGAAGTAGAGGTTCACCAGCGTCTCGGACGTTTCGGCGAGGCGTTTCTCCAGAGACGCCACGCGGGTCCGCAGCGCCGCGGCGTCGTCGATAGTGTCGTTCATGGCGCCTCCGGAAGTCGCGGGTCGGCGTGCGACGGCTCGGAACCGCGTTTACGAGAGTGTCGACAAGACCGAAAGCGAATTACGGTTGTATTCGCGAACCCACCCCGCCTTGACAGCCGCTCTCCCGCCCCCAAGCATTCCCCACCTTCACGGAACCGCGCCGGAGCACACGACGATGGACGGCACCTCCCCGCTACCCGCCGCGCGCCCCTGCGATCCCTCCATTCTCGCCGCTGCCAAAGCGCGACTGGCCGAGGACGGCTGGTGCGCGCTCCCCGATGTGCTCGACCCCGACGCCACGCGCGACACCCTTGCCCGGCTGTGGGCGGCGGCGGCGGAGAGCGAGCGGCGCGGCGTGTCGACCTACATCCCGCGGCTGGACCCCAACGACGCCAACGTGCGCGTCTTCAACCTCCTCGAACTCGACCCGCTGTTCCGCGCCCTGATCCTGCACCCCGTCGCGGTCGACCTCGTGCGCTCCCTGCTGGGGCCGGACTGGCTGATCTCCAATTTCACCGCCAACATCGCGCGGCCCGGCTCGCAATCGATGATGGTGCATTCGGACCAGTCGATCGTCGTGCCCGAACCCTGGCACCATCCGTGGACGCTCAACATCGTCTGGTGCCTGACCGACATGCGCTTCGAGAACGGCGCCACCCTGTTCCTGCCCGGCAGCCACCGCTTCGCCACGCGCGCCGAACTGCCTCCCGATCCCGTGACCCACATGCGCCCGTTCGAGGCCAAAGCCGGCTCCATCGTCGCCATGGAAGGCCGCGTCTGGCGCACCTCGGGGGCCAACATCACGGCCGACGAGGATCGCGCCCTGCTGTTCGGCTATTACTGCGTCCCGTTCCTGCGCCCCCAGGTCAACTGGAACGCCGCCCTTTCGCCCGAGACGCAGGCCGGCGTCGGGGAGGAACTGCGTACCAGGCTGGGGCTGGGGGCAGCGGCGAACAACACGCTGGCGCCGCGGAAGGATTGGAACTGACCGGGGGAGACGGTAGAGACGTTGGGCAGCCCACCTTCCAATGGAACCGACTCTAGCTTCGCTCAAGGCGGGTAATCAAGGGGCGGCACGTCGGGCGGCGCGGCGCTCTGCGGCAATGCGCGTGAGTGCGGGCTCAGTGTACAGTCACCTCAGTAGCTGGTCGGTGAAATCGAGCATGTCTTCAACCTCAGGCTCCCCGATCGTCGCGTGGTGCGCCCCGTCGTTGCCGTCCTCCCGGATACATTCGGCGAGTTGCTCGAGGCCTGCACTGATATGTCCGTTCGCATGGAGCCACTGCACTCGAGCCGACAATTCCCTTTGAACTCGGCGGCTGGCCGAATCGTCGGGCAAGCCCTCAAGAAATTCTCGCGTCGCTAGGTCCACGACAAGTCGAAACATCGTAGCGGCGGCGTTCCAGCACCGGGCGGCTTGGCACGTCGTCGCCTCCTCGAAGATCGCCGACACTCGCGCTGGGACGTGCTCTGGAGGACGTTTGCGGGACGTCCCGAGCAACACCAGAGGGCCGAGTTGGTCAACATGGAGGGTCAAATCGATCTCGCCCATCGTGAACCCGGCCGCAAATGCCTCGAGGTTTTGCGGGTGCGCGACCATACAAAATATTGCCGAACCACCGCACGCCCGACATCTGCCTTGCACCTCCCATATGGACTTACGTAGGTCATGGACAGGAAGTTGAGGGCACGCTCCGTGGACCACCATGGTAACTTTGTTGGCGCCGCACCGGGGACAGTCATGAACAAAAGTAGACATCGAATGGGAGCCTCTGAGGAGCCTTGCGGATCATGCGCCGGAACAAACTACTAGGGCCTGTCCCTAATTATTCGATTCCCAAACGGCGTGCCAGGTGATTCATAGCGGGTTGGCCGAACGGGAGGGCTGACCAATGCGCCGACATGGCTTGAGCGACCACCAGTGGAAACGGATCGAAAACCTGCTGCCGGGGCGAAA
>CAMDVZ010000087.1 GCA_945878895.1 Caenispirillum bisanense
GTTGGCGTCGTGAATCGCCTGGTGGTAGCGCGTGGTTTTCAGCACGTCGCGAACCCGGTCGCGCCCCCACGGCTCGAAGGTGGCGCCGAGCTTCTCGGCCATGGCGCGCGTGCGGTCGGCGAAATCCGGTCCCTGGTCGGTGCGCGAAACACCCAGTTTGGCGCCGCCCAGAACGAGATCGGGCCGTCGCATCGACACGACGGCTTCGCGCACGATACCGACGCCGCGCCGGGATTGCGCGTAAAGGGCGCGCGCGGCGTCGAGGCCAACCTTGTCCACGATCGCGCCGGAGCGTTCCGCGTAGCCGGGGCCGACGAAGCCGCCGTTGCGGCCCGAGGCGCCCCAGCCGATCCGGTGGCGCTCCAGCAAGGTGACGGTCTTGCCGCGCAACGTCAGCAGACGGGCGGTGTGCAAGCCGGCGAAGCCGCCGCCCACGACCAGGACCTCGGTGTCGGATCGGCCGGTCGGCGAGGCGCGATCGGGCGCCGTGTCGCGGGTCGTCGCGTACCAGCTGGCGGGATAGTCGGTGGCCGTCATGTCCTCTCCATTCCGGGCGCAGACGTCGCACGTTTCGGCTCGGCGATGAACCCGTCCGCGGGGTTTTGCCGTACGAAACCACGCGCGGCCCGAACCGGACCATGCGAAGGGGAGGGATTGACCGGGCGCGTGTTTGGCTCTGTAGAGAGCCGAAAGCGGTGTCCGGCGGTTCGCGCCAGGCGACGGACCATGTTTGAGGAGATTGCGATGACCAGCCAGCAACCCGTCGCGAGCACCGTGCCGCGGCCGACCGAAATCGACGCGGTGATCGTCGGCGCCGGCTTCGCGGGCATCTACATGCTTTACCGCATGCGCAGGATGGGGCTTTCGGCGCGGGTGTTCGAGGCCGGCACCGGCGTCGGCGGCACGTGGTACTGGAACCGCTATCCCGGCGCTCGCTGCGACGTCGAGAGCATGCAGTATTCCTACCAGTTTTCCGACGAACTGCAGCAGGAGTGGGACTAGTCGGAGCGCTACGCGACGCAACCCGAAATCCTGCGCTCCGCCAACCACGTGGTCGACCGGTACGACCTGCGCCGCGACATCCGGTTCGAGACCCGCGTGAGCGCCGCCATCTTCGACGAGACAAGCGGCCGCTAGCTGGTCGAGACCGGCGACGGTCAGCGCGTGTCGGCGACCTGAGTGGTCGCCGCGACCGGCTGTCTGTCGGCGTCCAACAAGCCGGACTTTCCCAGTCTGGCCGACTTCGCGGGCGCGACGTACCACACCGGTCACTGGCCCCACGAGGGCGTGGATTTCACCGGCAAGCGGGTCGCCGTGATCGGCACCGGCTCCTCGGCCATCCAGTCGATCCCGATCATCGCGGCGCAGGCGACCGAGCTGACCGTGTTCCAGCGCACCGCGAACTATTCGGTGCCCGCGCACAACGCGCCGCTTGCCCCCGAGTACAAGCGCGACATCAAGGCCAGCTACGCCGAGATGCGCCGGCGCGCCAGGACGATGATCGCCGGGATCGACATGAAGCCCAACATGGTGTCGGCACTCGACGTGAGCGAGGAGGACCGCCGCCGCGAGTTCGAGGCGCGCTGGGCTCAGGGCGGCATTCCCTTCATGGGCTCGTTCGGCGATCTGCTGCTGAATGGCCAGTCGAACCAGACTGCCGCCGATTTCGTGCGCGGCAAGATCCGGGAGGTCGTGAAAGATCCCGCCGTCGCCGATCTGCTGTCGCCGAAGAACATCATTGGCTGCAAACGGCTGTGCGTCGACACCGACTACTACGCGACCTTCAACCGCCCCAACGTCAGGCTGGTGGACGTCAGCGAGAAGCCGGTCGAGGGCTTCACGCGCGAGGGCGTCGAGGCCGCCGGCAACGAATACAAGGTCGACGCGGTGGTGTTCGCGACCGGGTTCGACGCCATGACCGGCGCCCTGCTGCGGATCGATTTCCGGGGGCGCGGCGGCCAGCCGTTGCGCGACAAATGGGCCGAGGGACCGCGCTCCTACCTCGGCCTGTCGATCGCCGGTTTTCCGAACCTCTTCACCGTGACCGGACCGGGCAGTCCCTCGGTGTTCACCAACATGCTGCCCTCCATCGAACAGCACGTCGACTGGATCGCCGACTGCATCGGACACATGCGCCAGCGCGGTTTGCGCACGATCGAGGCCGACGGCGCCGCCGAGGATGCCTGGGTGGCGCACAACGGCCAGATCGCCCGCGCCACGCTGCGCTCGACCTGCAGCTCGTGGTATCTCGGCGCCAACGTGCCGGGCAAACCGCGGGTGTTCATGCCCTACATCGGCGGCTTTCCGGCCTACGTGCAGAAATGCGAGGCGGTCGTGAAGAACGGCTACGAGGGCTTCGCGCTCGCCTGACCCGGGTGCCGGCGGCGAGACGGGCGCCGGCTTCGGGCCAGCCGCACGATCGCGTGGGCGGCCGGAGTCGGGGCTTGGATTGCCGGTCGCGAGCCCCTACCTTCGCGTCAATAGGGAGACGACGCGCATGGAAATCTCGGGACCGGGGCGGCGAACGGTTGTTCTTGGACTGGCGGTCGGCGTCGTCGCGCCAGGACTGGCGTCGGCGCAGGACAAGCCACGCACCATCGTCTCGCACGGCATCGCCATCCACGGCGAGCCGGGCTACGCCGCCGACACGCCGCACTTTCCGTTCGTGGATCCGAAGGCGCCCAAGGGCGGCTCGGTGCGGCTGGGCGCCCGCGGTACCTTCGATTCGCTCAATCCCTTCATTCTCAAGGGCGTGGCCGCCGCCGGCATCGGCCAGATATACCTGCCGCTGATGGCCAACTCCGCCGACGAGGCCTCGACCGAGTACGGCATGCTGGCCGAGACCATCGAGTATCCCGGGGACCGTTCGTGGGCGATCTTCACGCTGCGCCCGCAAGCCAGATGGCACGACGGCCAGCCGGTGACGGCCGAGGACGTCGTGTTCACGCTCGACATCCTGAAGACCAAGGCCTCGCCGCAGTACGCGTTCTATTACGCCGACGTGATCAAGGCCGAGGCGCTGGGCGAGCGCCGGGTGAAGTTCACCTTCAAGGCAGGCGAGAACCGCGAGCTGCCGGTGATCATCGGCCAGCTCATGGTGCTGCCCAGGCACTGGTGGGCAACCCGCGAATTCGACAAGACCACGCTCGAAGTCCCGTTGGGTTGCGGCCCCTACCGGGTCGAGGCGTTCGAGCCGGGTCGCCAGATCACCTATCGGCGGGTGGCGGACTGGTGGGCGAAAGATCTGTGGCTGACGCGCGGACGCTATAATTTCGACGTCATCCGCTACGACTATTACCGCGACGCCAGCGTCGTGTTCGAGGCTTTCAAGTCAGGCGACATCGACTTCCGCCAGGAGAACACCGCGCGCCTGTGGGCGACCGCCTACGAGTTTCTGGCCGTCAAGGCAGGCACCGTCAAGCGCGACGAAATTCGCCACGAACTGCCCGCCGGCATGCAATGTTTTGCCTTCAACCAGCGGCGGGAACCCTTCAAGGACCGCCGCGTGCGCGAGGCGATCGCGGCGCTGTTCGACTTCGAATGGTCGAACCGGAACCTGTTCCACGGCTTCTACAGGCGCAACGTCAGCTTTTTCGGCAACTCCGAACTGGCCTCCACCGGCCTCCCCTCGAAGGAGGAACTGGAGCTTCTCGAGCCGCTGCGCGCCGACATTCCCGCCGAGGTCTTCACCCACGAGTTCCAGCCGCCGGCGACCGACGGCAGCGGCAACATCCGCGACCAGGCGCGGCACGCCACCGCCTTGCTCAAGGCCGCCGGCTTCGAGGTCAAGGCGGGCAAGATGAGCCACGTCGCGACCGGCAAGCCGCTGGCCTTCGAGATGCTGCTGGGCGACGGCTCGTTCGAGCGCATCGTGTTGCCCTACAAGCAGAACCTCGAGAAGATCGGCGTCGAGATGCGGGTGCGCACTGTCGACTCGGCCCAGTTCAAGGCGCGCGAGGACGATTTCGATTTCGACATGATGGTCGACGGCTTCGGTCAGTCGCTGTCGCCGGGCAACGAGCAACGCGATTTCTGGAGCAGCGGCGCGGCCGACCGCAAGGGGAGCCGCAACACGACGGGCATACGGAACCCCGCCATCGACAAGCTGATCGACCTGCTGATCGCGGCGCCCGACCGCAAGGCGCTGATCGCGCGCACCCGGGCGCTCGACCGGGTGCTGCTGTGGGGCCATTACGTCGTGCCGGCCTGGCATCTGGGCCGCACCTGGATCGCCTACTGGGACCGTTTCGGGCGTCCGTCGAAAACCGCCCGCTACCAGCCGGTGTCGTTCGACGCGTGGTGGATCGACGAGACTCGCGACAAAGCGCTGCGCGACGCTGGTGCCCGCAAGTGACCCGTCCGGTGCCGTCGTGCGGCTCCTGATCCCGCGGCGGAACGCCTGAGATGGGCGCCTATGTCCTGCGGCGGCTGATGCTGATGGTACCGACCCTGATCGGCATCGTCGTGATCAACTTTTTCGTCATCCAGGGTGCCCCCGGCGGGCCGGTCGAGCAGGTGCTGGCGCAGATCCAGGGCACCGCGGTCGACGCCACGGCGCGGGTGTCCGGCGGTGGCGGCGGGCTGGAAAGCGGCCGGGCGGGCGGCACCCAGAGCGCGACGACGGGAGGCGATTCGAGCGTCTACCGCGGCGCCCGCGGGCTGCCGCCGGAGCTGATCGAGCGGGTGAAAAAGCAGTACGGCTTCGACCGGCCGATCCACGAGCGGTTCGTGGCCATGATGCGGGACTACCTCGTCTTCGATCTCGGCGAGAGCTTCTTCCGCAACGCCCGCGTGGTCGATCTGGTGATCTCCAAGCTGCCGGTCTCCATCTCGCTCGGCCTGTGGACGACGCTGCTGGTCTATCTGGTGTCGATCCCGCTGGGCATCGCCAAGGCGGTGCGCGACGGTTCGCGCTTCGACGTCGCGACCTCCTCGCTGGTCGTGATCGGCAACGCCATTCCCGGCTTCCTGTTCGCGCTGCTGCTGGTGGTGCTGTTCGCAGGCGGCAGCTTCTGGAAGATATTTCCGTTGCGGGGGCTGGTGTCGGACGACTGGGCAAGCCTGTCGTGGGCCGGCAAGGCGCTCGACTACGCCTGGCACATGGCGCTGCCGCTGCTGGCCATGACGATCGGCGGCTTCGCCACCCTCACCTTGCTGACCAAGAATTCCTTCATCGAGGAAATCGGCAAGCAGTACGTGCAGACCGCGCGCGCCAAGGGCCTCGCCGAACGGCGGGTGCTCTACGGCCACGTGTTCCGCAACGCGATGCTGATCGTGATCGCGGGCTTTCCGGCGGCATTCATCTCCGTGCTCTTCACGGGCTCGCTGCTGATCGAGGTCATGTTCTCGCTCGACGGTCTCGGCCTGCTGGGGTTCGAGGCCGCGATCAACCGCGACTACCCGATCGTGTTCGGCACGCTCTGGGTGTTCGGGCTGATGGGGCTGCTGATCGGCCTCGCCGGCGACCTGATGTACGTGGCCATCGATCCCAGGATCGATTTCGAGGGCCGCGGCGCATGACCCTCGATCCGCTGACTCGCCGCCGGCTGGCGAATTTCCGCGCCAACCGGCGCGGCTACTGGTCGCTGGTGGTGTTCGCGACGGCGCTGCTGGTCAGCCTGTTCGCCGAGCTGATCGCCAACAACGCGCCGATCCTCGTGCGCTACGATGGCGCCTTCTACATGCCGGTGTTCAAAGCCTATCCCGAAACGGCGTTCGGCGGCGAGTTCGCCGCCGAGGCGGACTATCGCGACCCCGAGGTGGCGCGCCTGATCCGGGCCAAGGGCTGGATGCTGTGGCCCGCCGTCCCCTACAGCTACGACACCGTGATCAAGGGCGACCGGTCGGCCTCGCTGACGGCGCCGGCGCTCGCCCATCCGTTGGGCACCGACGACCAGGCGCGCGACGTGCTGGCGCGACTGATCTACGGCTTTCGCATCTCGGTCCTGTTCGGTCTGCTGCTGACCGTCGCGGGTGCCGCCATCGGCGTCGTCGCGGGCGCCGTGCAGGGCTATTTCGGCGGCCTGACCGATCTGCTGTTCCAGCGCTTTCTCGAGATCTGGTCGAGCATGCCGACGCTCTACCTGCTGATCATCCTTGCCAGCTTCATCGAGCCCGGCTTCTGGTCGCTGCTCGGCATCATGCTGCTGTTCGGCTGGATGGGGCTGGTGGGCCTCGTGCGCGCAGAATTCCTGCGCGGGCGCAATTTCGACTACGTGCGGGCCGCCCGCGGGCTCGGCGTGTCCAGTGCCCGCATCATGTTCCGCCACATCCTGCCCAACGCCATGGTGTCGTCGCTGACCTACCTGCCCTTCATGCTGGCCGGCTCGGTGACGACCCTGACGGCGCTCGACTTTCTCGGTTTCGGCCTGCCGCCGGGTTCCGCGTCGCTGGGCGAACTGCTGCTGCAGGGCAAGAACAACCTCACCGCGCCGTGGCTGGCCATCACCGGCTTCTGCGTCATCGCCATCACCATGACCCTGCTGGTCTTCGTCGGCGAGGCGGTGCGCGACGCCTTCGATCCGCGTAAGGTTCCGACCTGATGGCCAGCATCGAACCTTCTGCCGACAGCCCGCTTCTCGCCGTCGAGAACCTGTCGGTCGATTTCGGCCGCGGGGCGAACGCCGTGCATGCCGTGCGCGAGGTGTCGTTCTCGATTGATCGCGGCGAGACGCTGGCGCTGGTCGGCGAATCGGGGTCGGGCAAGTCGGTGACGGCGCTGTCGGTCCTGCAGCTGCTGCCCTATCCGACCGCGCATCACCCCTCGGGCAGCGTGCGGTTCCGGGGCGCCGAGCTGGTGGGCGCGGCCGACAACGACCTGCGCGCGGTGCGCGGCAACCGCATCGCGATGATCTTCCAGGAGCCGATGACCTCGCTCAACCCGCTGCACACGGTCGAGCGGCAGGTCAGCGAGGCGTTGCTGCTGCACAAGGGCCTGACGCGCCAGGCCGCGCGGACCCGCGCGCTCGACCTGCTGCGCCAGGTCGGCATCCCCAACCCGGAGCAACGCATCGACGCCTATCCGCACCAGCTATCGGGCGGCCAGCGGCAGCGCGTGATGATCGCGATGGCGCTCGCCAACGAGCCCGACCTGCTGATCGCCGACGAGCCGACGACGGCGCTCGACGTCACCATCCAGGCCCAGATACTGAAACTGCTGAAGACCTTGCAGGCGCGCTACGGCATGGCACTGCTGTTCATCACCCACGACCTCGGCATCGTGCGCAAGATGGCCGACCGGGTCTGCGTGATGAACAACGGCCGCATCGTCGAGCACGGGCCGGTCGCCGACGTATTCGATTCACCCAGCCACACCTACACGAAGCATCTGCTGTCGGCCGAGCCCAAGGGCAAGCCGGGCAAACGCGATCCGAACGCCCCCGTCGTGATGGCGGCCGACAACGTCCGGGTCCATTTTCCGATCAAGCGCGGCGTGCTGCGCCGCACCGTCGGGCACGTGAAGGCGGTCGACGGCGTGTCGCTGGAACTGCGGGCCGGCCACACCGTCGGCGTGGTGGGCGAGAGCGGGTCGGGCAAGACGACGCTCGGGCTGGCGCTGTTGCGGCTGGAGCGCAGCGAGGGCGGCATCCGTTTCGATGGCCAGGACCTGCGGTCGCTGAGCCCGCGCGATCTGCGGCCGCTGAGGCGCCAGATGCAGATCGTTTTCCAGGACCCCTACGGCTCGCTGTCCCCGCGCATGTCGGTGGGTCAGATCGTCGGCGAGGGGCTCGACGTGCACGGCATCGCGCGCGATCCCGCTGAGCGGCGCGCCGTGGTCGACCGGGCGCTGGAGGAAGTCGGCCTCGATCCGGAAACACGCGAGCGCTATCCGCACGAATTCTCCGGTGGCCAGCGCCAGCGCATCGCCATCGCGCGCGCGATGATCCTCAAGCCGCGTTTCGTGGTGCTGGACGAACCGACCTCGGCGCTCGACATGAGCGTGCAGGCGCAGATCGTCGATCTGCTGCGCGACCTGCAATCGCGCCACAACCTCGCCTATCTCTTCATCAGCCACGATCTCAAGGTCGTGCGGGCGCTGGCCGACGAGGTGATCGTGATGCAGGACGGCTTCGTGGTCGAGCGCGGGTCCGCGCGCGAGATTTTCGAGAACCCGCGCATGCCCTACACCAGGGCGTTGATGGAGGCGGCCTTCAACCTCGACGCCATCGAGGCCGACGCCGTCGCCACGTGATCGCGGTTCACCCGCGCGCGCGGGCGCGATAGGCTCGCGCCGTTCAGACACGGGAGACGGACGATGGCGAAAGCGAAAGCAAAGAAGGCGGCGAAACCGGTAGCGCGCAGCGCCAACTACGAGTTGGGCACCAAAATCCGCGGCAAGCTGATGGGTCCGGCCTTCGCCGCGAAGATGAACGCGGACGTCTACGGCGATCCGATGATGCAGAAGTTCGGCGACTACGCGCGCGAGGCGGTGTTCGGCATGCTGTGGTCGCGGCCGGGCCTCGACCTCAAGACGCGGGCGCTGATCTGCGTGATCTCCGACACCGCCCAGGCGCGCTGGCCGGAACTCGCCATCCATCTGCGCATGGCCCGCATCCAGGGCTGGACCGAGGACGAGCTGTCGGAGGCGCTGCTGCACCTCAGCGGCTACATCGGCCTGCCCTCGGTGCGCGAGGGCATGCTGGTCGCGAAGGAAGTTTTCGAGGCGCTGCACGAGGAAGGCTGAGGCCTCTCCCGCACGGGTCGGTTCAAGCCTTTCGTGTTCCTCTCCCCGCTTCGGGGGAGAGGTTACATGAGGGGGCTTCGAGCACGAAAAGCGGCGCGATATCAATCGACCATGGTGCTCCCGGCGGCCCCTCGCCCAACCGCACTCCGTGGCGGGCTACCGCATTCGCGCATCTCGACGCACGGCGGCGATACAACTCCAATGTCATCCCGAGCGAAGCGAGGGATCCCGGATTCTTAGGGACTTCGTGCGGCGGCGTCACCGCGTTGGGGTCCCTCGCTCCGTTCGGGATGACACCGATTTTGTATCTCCGACAGTGCATCGGGCATTGAAAACACGCGCTTTTTCCGTGACCGCGAGATGTGTGAATCCGCTGGCGAAGATAGGCGAGAGGAGCATGACAAGATCCAAGGCGACGCCGCGCTCGATCCCGGCGCCGACGACGCCGAAACGCTCCCGCGCCGCTACTCGACGCGGGCGCCGGACTCCCGCACCAGCGGTCCCCAGACGGCCCTCTCGGCGGCGACGAACTCCTTGAGGCCCTTGCGTCCGAGCGGCGGCATGTCGAGGCCCATCTCGAACCAGCGCGCCTGCATGTCGGGCCGCCGGAGCACTTCGGTGACCACCGCCTCGACGCGCGCCACGATCGGCTCGGGCGTGCCCGATGGCATGCCGAGGCCATACCACGAGGTCGCGGCGTAGCCCGGCAGGGTCTCGCCGATAGTCGGATACTCCGGTGCTGCCTTGAACCGGGTCGGCGAGGTGACCGCGATGCCGCGCACCTTGCCGCCGCGGGCCTGCGAGAGCGCGCTCGGCGCGTTGCTGAAGATCATGTGGACCTGGCCGGAGATCACGTCCTGGAAGGCGGCACCGGCGCCCTTGTAGGGCACGTGCAGCATGTCGACGCCGGCCATTTTCTTCAGCAACTCGCCGCTCAGGTGCAGCGTGGTGCCGAGCCCCGAGGAGGCGAAGCTGTATTTGCCGGGATCCTTTTTCAACAGCGCGATCAGCTCCGGCATCGTCGTGGCGGGCAGCGACAGGGTCACCGTCAGCAGGTTGGCAAGCGAGGCCAGCAGCGACACCGCTACCAGATCCTTGTCGGGATCGTAGGGCAGTTTGGCGTAGAGCACCGGATTGATGGCGTGGCTGGCCACCGAGATCAGGCCCATCGTGTAGCCGTCCGGGGCGGCGCGCGCGATCTCCACGGTGCCGATGTTGCCGCCCGCACCACCCTTGTTATCGACCAGGATCTGCTGGCCCAGCACGCGCCCCATCTGCTCGGCCATCAGGCGGCTGACCGTGTCGGTGCCGCCGCCGGGCACGAAGGGCACGATCCATCGGATCGGTTTGGTCGGCCATGCCTGGGCATGGACGGCCGGCGCGACCGAGGCGGCGAGACCGGCGGCGAGAGCGATGCGGCGGCGCAGCATGGAAACCTCCTGGGGAATGGGTCGTCAGCGTGGCGTGTTGCGGGTCAGGAAGTCGCGCACGCGGCGGATCGATTCGGCCAGATGCTCGGGCCCGCGCCAGTCCGTCTGGACCTCGATGTTCGGCGCCAGGGCTGCCAGTTCCTCGCTGGTCCGCGCGGGGTGCGGTACGTCGGTGCCCGGTTGCAGGAGCATTGGCGTGCGGCAGCCGCGCACGAAGTCACGGTCGACCGAGAACACGAAATCGGCGTCGAACATGTTGCGGCCGAAGCTGTCGATGGTCGCGTCGGTCACCGAGGGGTCGCGCTCTTTCATCAGTTTCCGGAAGCCGGCGATCGAATCGTCCCACGTCGCCTTGTTCTCGTGGTTGCCGATCGGATTCTGCAGGACCGCGGACGCCACGCGGCCGGGCGCCATCTTGCACAGGGTCAGGCAGAACGTGCCGCCGATGCAGCCGCCCATGACGTGGAACTTGTCGAAGCCGAGATGGTCCATCAGCGCTAGGTGATCCTCGGCGAAGGTATGCCAGCCATGGTCGGCCGACACCCCGGCGCGCGACGCACCGGCGTGGCGCTGGTCCATGCCGACGACGGTGAACTTGTCCGCCAGCGCGACCATCGGGTCCATCCACGCGGCGGGCTTGGTCGGATCGGCCGGGCTGGCGCGCCAGTAGGCGAGCTGCGAGCGCAGGCCGCCGGGCGAGAACAGCAGCAGCGGAAAGCCCGATCCATGGACTTCGTAGTAGATCTCGGCGTCGGGTCGCTTCAGGACAGGCATCGTCGTTGGCTCCGGGAATTGAAATCCAGCTTCGCCCGGCAGCTTGGCGGCGAACGACCACTTCTGGCAAGGCGCGCGGTCGGCCGGTTTCGCGACTGGCCGTCGACCGTCGGCCGCCGCGTGGCTGCCGTGTGCGGGACGGCCATTGACGCGCCCCCGCCGGAGCGCAAGATCGGTGCCATAATGCGCAATTTTTTTCCAATAGCATCGAGGCGGTGCGGATGATGCGGTCGGGCCGAAGCATGCGGGTTCTGGTCGTCGCCCTCGCGGCGGCGGCCGTCCTTGCCTGGGGCGGCCGCGAGGTCTGGCTGCGGGCAACCCATGTCTACGAGTCCGACGCCCGCGTCAGCGCCGACATCCTGACCATGTCCAGTCGCGCCGAGGGCTGGATCGTCGACATGCCGGTCAAGGAAGGCGACCGCGTCGAGGCGGGCCAGGTGATCATCCGGATCGACAGCCGGGTCGCGGCGTTGCGCGTCGAGGCGCTGCGCTCGCAGGCCAAGGCCGCGCAAACCGACCGCACCCGGCTGGAGGCCGAACGCCGGCTGGTCGAGAACCAGGCCGAGGCCAAGATGCGCACGCGCGCCTCGGGCGTGCTGGTCAGCGAGGCGGCGCGCGACGCTCTGGATTCCGACATCCTGCTCGCCAAACAGGATCTCGACCGCAGCCGCCAGCTCTACGAGCGCAAGGTCATCACCGACAAGCAGCTCGAGACCGCGCAGGCCGCCGTCACCCGGCTTGAGAACACCAGGCGGCGCATGGAGGCGGAAAAGGCACAGGCCGAGGGCGCGCTGGCCGAAGCGCGCGCCGAACGGGACAAGCTGGCGGTGATCGACGGGCAGATCGCGGGCCTCGAACATGCCGAAGCCAATCTGCAGGCGCAGCTGCGCCAGGCGCTGGTCGATGTCGAGGACCGCACGATCCGCAGTCCGATCGCCGCCATCATCGACCGGGTGTTCATGCTCAAGGGCGAGTACGTGAGTTCGAGCCAGCGCATGCTGATGCTGCACGACGCCAACGACGTCTGGGTCGAGGCCAACATCAAGGAAACCGCGTTGCGCCATCTCAAGGTTGGCCAGCCGGTCGAGGTGCTGGTCGACGCCTGGCCGAACGACCGCTTCGTCGGCCGCGTGGCGCGCGTGGGCAGCTCCACGACCGGACGCTTCGCGCTGCTGCCGACCCCCAATCCATCGGGCAATTTCACCAAGATCACCCAGCGCGTGCCGGTCAAGATCGTGCTGGTCGAGAAGCCGCGTCCGCTGACGCCGGGCATGATGGTCGAGGTCGGCATTGACGTACGATAGCGCCGAGGTCCTGAGCGCCCGCTACGGGCCGGCGTGGCGTTGGCTGGTTACCGTCTCGGGCATGGTCGGCGTCGTCGCCATGGTGCTAAGCATGACGACGGTGAACGTCGCGGTGCCCGACGTGATGGGCGCCTTCGGCATCGGCCAGGACAAGGCGCAGTGGATGTCCTCGGCGTTCGCCGCGATGATGGCAGCGGGCATGGTGCTGAACTCCTGGATCACCGGCATTTTCGCCGAACGCCGGACGTTCCTGATGTCGCTGGCGGTGTTCTCCTGCGGCGCCGTGCTGGGCGGCATGGCGCCCAACGAGGACGTGCTGATTTTCGCGCGTGTCCTGCAGGGCTTTGCCGCCGGCGTCGGCCAGCCGCTCGTCATGGCGATGATCTTCAGCGTCTTTCCGGCCGACCGGCGTGGCCTGGCGATGGGCGTGTTCGGCCTCGGCGTGGTGTTCGCGCCGGCCATCGGACCGACGCTGGGCGGCGTGATGATCGAGTTCTTTTCGTGGCGCTACGTGTTCTTCATCGCGTTGCCGTTCTGCGCCGTCGCCGCGGTGATGGGCTCGCTGTTCATGCCGACGGCGGCCATCCCCAAGGTCATCCCGCGCTTCGACTGGATCGGCCTGCTGCTGATGGGCGTGGGCCTCGCGGGCCTGATGATAGGCTTCGCCTACGGCCAGAGCGAGGGCTGGACATCCGACGTCACGCTGCTGCGCCTGGGCGCCGGGGTCGCCGGCACCATCCTGTTGGTCTGGTGGGAACTGCGGTTCGACAAGCCGCTGGTCAACATCCGGATGTTCGCCAACCGGCAATTCGCGTCCGCCAGCCTGATCGCGTTCCTGTTCGGGGCGGGCATGATGGCCTCGACCTATCTCGTGCCGGTGTTCGTGCAGACCGTCGTTCAGTTCACGCCCCTGATGTCGGGACTGATGGTGATGCCGGCCGGCATCATGCTCGCCGTCATTTTCCCGACGGCGGGGCGTCTGGCGGACATGGTGCCGCCGGCAATCATGATTGTCGGCGGCCTGTTCCTGTTCGCCATCGGCTTCCACGTCATGAGCGGCACCGACGCGAACTCGACCTTCTGGTCGCTGGCGGGCATCACGATGATCTCGCGCCTGGGCCTCGGTTTCATCAACCCCAGCCTCAATATCTCCTCGCTCAACGCCTTGCCCCCGGACCAGGTCCGCCAGGGCGCGGGCGCGGTGAACCTGATGCGTCAGCTCGGCGGCGCCTTCGGCACCATTCTGTTCGTGGCGTTTCTCGAAACCCGCAACCGCTTCCACGCCGACGCGCTGGCCGCGACCCAAGACTACGCCAACCGCACCACCGACCTGCTGATCAACGACCTCAAGCATATGCTGAAACTCGCCGGCCTGCCCGAACAGGTCCAGCGCGCCAACGCCATCGACTATCTGGGTTCCATGGTCCAGGCGCAGAGCCTGATGCTGGCCTTCCAGGATTCGTTCCTGCTGCTGGCGGGCGTCATCCTGCTGGCCGTGCCTCCCGCGCTGGTTCTCTCGCAGTCGCAACGACGGGCAACCCGGATGGCCCGAACGGCGTGATGGCGGCGCCGGCAAGCGGCGACCCGCCAAAGCGCGACCGGATCGGTCGCCCCGGCCCGGCGACGAAGGGCAGCCGCCGGCTCGGTCCGGGCATCGACCGCTTGCCACCTATCAGAAAATCCTTGCCTCGAGGAATCGGAATGTGATTCGAGGAGTCCGCCTTCAGAACCGGCGGAGATTTTCGAATGGGCGGGATTCAACGGATCGCCGCGGCGATCGGCCAGGAGCTTCTGGGTCGGTTGCCCGGAC
>CAMDVZ010000088.1 GCA_945878895.1 Caenispirillum bisanense
TCCGCGCTCGTGTAGTCGTCTCGCGCGATCGGAAGTCCCGCGCCCATCGATGCCTCCACCATGTGATTCGTCGCACCGCGGCATTGATTCGGAATTTGGCCGCGCTGGGAATCCCTAAATGGAGTCAG
Source organism: Caenispirillum bisanense (assembly GCA_945878895.1). Lineage (GTDB taxonomy): Bacteria > Pseudomonadota > Alphaproteobacteria > Reyranellales > Reyranellaceae > CAMDVZ01. The sequence goes on from CAMDVZ010000088.1 coordinate 129, forward strand.
CCGCTACGTAGGCTGGTATCATTTCCGCGAAGATCGACATTTTAGCCAGCGTCTCGGGACCGGCGATGCCATCGGCCGCCAGCCCGTTCTTGGTCTGGAAGGCACTCACGGCCGCCGCGGTTCCCGGTCCGTACTGGCCATCGGCGCCGATGGCCAGCGCCGTCTGCAGCTTCTTCACCGTCTCGCCGCGCGAGCCGTTCATCAGGAGCACGAGTTCGTGCAGGCCCATCTGCGCGAACGTGTCGGGACCGGCGATCCCGTCGACGTCGAGCCCATGGGACTTCTGGTACGCACGCAGCGCCGCGTCGGTTCCAGCCCCGAAGTCGCCATCGGCAGCGACGCCCAGCTTCTCCTGCAGAACCTTCACAGGCGCCCCGCTGATTCCTTTTTGCAACATCGCCATGGCCACATCTCCTCGTGACGTCTTGACGCTCGCGCACGGATCGCGCCAGCTGACGATCCGTTTTACGCCGTTTGGCGCGGCGGACGCGTGACGATAAAGAGACGACTCCTGTGGACACCATTCAATGAACATGCCGGCCATCGACTTCTGGTACGACTTCGCGAGCCCCTATTCCTACGTCGCCGCCGAGCGGATCGAAGGTGCGGCGCGGGTAGCCGGCGTGGCGGTCCGCTGGCACCCGTTCCTCGTCGGGCCGATCTTCGATGCCCAGGGCTGGACCACCTCGCCGTTCAACCTGTATCCGGCCAAGGGCGCCAACATGTGGCGCGACGTGGAGCGCATCTGCGCGCGGTACGCGCTGCTGTGGCGACGACCGAGCATGTTGCCGCGCGACGGAACGCTCGCGGCGCGCGTCGCGCTGGTCGGCGCCGGAGAAGGCTGGATCGCCAATTTCACGCGCGCCGTCTATCGGGCCAACTTCGTGGAGGATCGCGACATCGCCGATCCCGCGGCGATCGCCGACATTCTCGCGCGGCTGGGGCTTGCCTCCGCGGTACTCGACCGGGCCTCGAGTCCCGAAATCGGGGCCAAGCTGCACGCCAACGCCGGGGAGGCAGTCGCCCGCGGCTTCCACGGCGCGCCGACATTCATCGTCGAGGACGAACTGTTCTGGGGCAGCGACCGGCTGGACCAGGCGCTCGAATGGGCCAAGGCACCCTGGCTCTGAGCCGGCCCGAAAGCGCTACGCGACGAAATGGGCGTCCCAATCGGGTCCGTTCCGGGCCTGCTCGATGACGGTGCTGGCGTGGCGGTAGCCGGAATCGATGGCGGTTTCGAAGCCACTCCACTCCAGCAGGTCGATGTCCGTCACCGGCGGCGAGAACAGCAGGTCCACCCGCTTGCGGTCCGCCAGGGTGCGTTCGGCGCTGCCCACCAGCGCCGAACGCAACAGGATGCTGACGATCGAGGGAATCGGCAGCGTCTGGTCGCGCCGCCACAGCAGGCGCCGGAGGAACTGCCGCGCCGACCACGTCTCGACGCCGCCGCCGCTGCCGGCCAGCGCGTCGCCCGTCGCGATGTCGCAACCGATCACCGGCCCGCGGCCAGCCGCGCGCATCTCGCCGACCGGAAAATTGTCGATCACGCCACCGTCGACGTGAACCGACCGCAGATCGACCACCGGCGGCAGGACGCCGGGGATCGACACGCTGGCGCGCAGCCAGCGCGTCAGCGAACCGCGTCGTTGCGCGTGGGCGCCCTGGAGCGTCAGGTCGGCGGTGACGCAATAGAACGGCAGGCCGAGATCCTCGATCTCCAGCGCGCCGAAGGCCATGCGCAGCAGATCCTCGACCTGACGACCCGCGAACAACGAGACGAAGGGGAACGTGTAGTCGCCGAGCGGATTGTTCTCGACGAACGCGTGCCGGAAGCGGCGCACGATCTCGCGATCCTCCCAGCCGGCCGCCACCGCCGCCGCCACGATGGCGCCCATGCTGCTGCCGCCGACCATGTCGACGGGAACCCGCGCCTCGCGCAACGCCCGGATCACGCCGATATGGGCGAAGGCCCGCGCCCCGCCGCCGGCCAGCACCAGCCCGACGGCGCGGTTCACCAGCATGCGCGCGAGATGGTCGTAGTCGTGGCGCTCGCCCAGCCGCACGTGATGGTGCATGGCGTAGTCGCGGCCCTTCAGCCACGCGCCGGTGGCGCCCGGCCGCACGAGCGGCCGGTCCCGCACGAGGACCAGTTCGCAACGCGGCCGGAATGGTCCATCGCCCGGCAGATCCCCGAAACCGATCGCGTTCGCGGCGGGGACGGGAGCGGCAATGCGGCCCACGAGCAGCAGCACGTCGGCCTGCCTCAGGCAGCGCCGCGTCCACTCCGCGTCGGCGGTGTCGGCCCGGTAGACGACGAAGGCGGACTCGGCCTCGGCGCGTTGCAGGGCGATCAGCGGCGAGCCGGCGGCCTCGACCCCGATCGTCTGGACTTTTCCATGCGCCCCGTGCAAGCGGCTCAGCGCGGCGGCGAGATCGGCGGCGAACGCATCCATCGGCACGCCGGGACCGAGCGGCAACAGCGCGATGGTGCGGGGCGGCCTCTGGATGGCGCGCGGCGGCGAGCCATAGCGCTCCACCAGCTTGTGCATGAGCCCGACCAGCGACTCGGGATGATCCTGCACGAGGCGCTCGAAATCGGCGCGCTTCAGGCGCAGCGCCTCGCTGTCGCGGATGGCGGCCACCGTATGGGAGCGGTTGCGGTTGCCGATCAGCGACAGCTCGCCGACGATGTCGCCGGCGGGGATCTCGGCGATGATGCGGGCGCGCCCGTCGACGTCGGGCGGGTCGAACACCGCCATGCAGCCAACCGACACGACATAGAGCGCGTCGCCCGTGTCGCCGGCGCGAAACAGCGTCGCTCCGCCCTCGATCGTCACGGTGTCCATGCGGTCCGCGACCGCCATCAACGCCGCGTCGTCGAGCGCGGAAAACAGCGGCGCGCGACGAAGGATCTCGAGTCGGAGATCCTGGGCGGCATCGAAGGGAACGGCCCCGTTGGCCATGGATGATCGGCACCGGTGCTTGTGGTCGCGGTCAGCTTCGCATCCGGGCCATCGCGGAACAAGACGGCCCGCGAAGCCCCGGAAAACGAAACGGCCGGCCGCGATGTTCCGCGACCGGCCGCCGGAAAGTCGCTTGCCGCGGTCAGAGGCCGCCGTTGACCACCAGGCACTGGCCGCTGACATAGTCGCTGTCGGGCGAGCAGAAGAGATAGACCGAGCCCGCCGCTTCTTCCGGCAGACCGCCTCGGCCCAGCGGAATCATCTGGTTCATCGCCGCGATCCGGCCACCCTGGACGCCGACCTTGACCTTGCGGCCCTGGACCTCGATCTCGCCGTCCTCGCCAACCGACAGCGGCTTGGTGAGGCGCGTCTGGATGTAGCCGAACGCCACGGCGTTGACGGTCACGTCGTAGCGGCCGAACTCCTTCGCCAGCGTCTTGGTGACGCCGACGATGCCCGCCTTGCCGGCCGAGTAGTTGACCTGGCCGGCGTTGCCGTTGACGCCCGACGTCGAGGAAATGTTCACCACCTTGCGCACGATGCGCTTGCCCTCGGAGCGTTCCTTCTCCACTGCGCCCCGGAAATGCTGCTGGAAGGCGCGCAGGATCCGGAACGGTGCCGTCAGATGGACGTCGAGAATGGCGTACCATTGCTCGTCGGTCATCTTCTGGATGACGCTGTCCCACGTGTAGCCGGCATTGTTCACGACGACATGACAATCGCCGAACGCGTCGACCGCCGTCTTGACGATGCGGTCGCCGAAATCCTTGGCCGCGACGTCGCCGACGCAGGCCACGGCCTTGCCGCCCATCTTCTCAATCAGCGCGATCGTCTCTTTCGCAGGCGCTTCGTCGATGTCGTTGATCACGACGCTGGCGCCTTCGCTCACGAGACGGAAGGCGATCTGCTGCCCGATTCCGCGCCCCGATCCGGTGACGATGGCGACCCGCCCGTCAAGTTGACCCATCTCGCTTCTCTCCCTCGGTGTAGCGTTCGCGGCTCAGGCCAGCGCCATGGTGGCGTGGCCTTCCAGCGTGTTCTGGCCGTTCTGGTTGGTGCAGTAGAGTTCGACGTCGACCAGCTTCTCGCCGTTCTCCTCGCGCTTGGCGAGCACCTTGCCGTGGATGGTGATGACGTCGCCGACCCAGGTGATCGAGGTGAAGCGCGTGCCGAGCTTGCGGACCTGGCGTTGCGGCACCCACGAGGTGGCGAGACGACCGAGAAAGGCCATCGACAGCATGCCGTGCGCGAACACGTCCTTGAACCCGAACTTCTTCGCGAAGTCGATGTCGACGTGGATCGGGTTGTGGTCGCCCGAGCCGCCGCAATACAGCGCCAGCTGGTGGCGGCTGACCGGCGGCAGCTTGATCGGCGGCAGCGCGTCGCCGACCTTCACGTCCACGAATTTGGGAGCGTTGACCATGTGCCTTCTCCTTACTTCTTGGCGGCGTCGGGATTGCGCACGACCGTGACGCCGCGCGCGCGCGCGACGGCCTTGCCGGTCGCCGCGTCCGTCAGCGAGGTCTCGGAAACCACGAACCAGAGGGCGCCGCCCTTCTTGTCGTAGATGTCCATGACCTGCGACTGGCAGGTGATCCGGTCGCCGGCATGCACCGGCGCCAGATACTCGTAGTGCTGCTCGCCGTGCAGGATCAGACCGATGTCGACGTTCAGCAACTTGAGCAGGCCGCCCTTGTCGGGATCGTCGTTGGTGACGGCGGTCAGGTAGGTCGGCGGCGCCGGAATGGCGCGATAGCCGGCGGCCTTCGCGGCGGCCTCGTCCTGGTAGATCGCGTCTTCCTCGCCGATGGCCTTGCAGAACAGCCGGATCTTGCCGGCCTCGACCACCGTGGTGAAGGCGTTGAACTTGTGGCCGATGTGCTTCTTGTCGAGCATCGCGGGTGTCTCCTCCGGGTTTCGCGAAAACGAAACCGCCCGGCTCCTTGCGGAACCGGGCGGCGCTCGAAGTCGTCAGGCGTCGAGACGGCCGATGATCGACACCGACGCCACGTTCTCGCGCGGCGAGCCGCCGAGATTGTGGGTCATGCCGATGCGCGGATCCTTGAGCTGGCGGACGCCGGCCTTGCCCTGGAGCTGCAGGTACATCTCGTAGAGCATGCGCAGGCCCGAGGCGCCGATCGGATGCCCGAAGCACTTCAGGCCGCCGTCGATCTGGCACGGGATCTTGCCGTCGGCGTCGTAGAAGCCGTTGAGCACGTCTTTCCAGCCCTGGCCGGTCTCGGAGATGTGCAGATCCTCCATCGTCACCAGCTCGGTGACGGAGAAGCAGTCGTGCACCTCGAACATCGAGACTTCGTCGCGCGGCTTGCGGATGCCAGCTTCCTCGTAGGCTTTTTTGGCGGCGATCCGGGTGGTGTGGAAATAGCTGCCGTCCCACGAATTGAAGCCCGATTCGGAACCGTTGGAGACCGACAGCTGCAGCGCCTTGACGCTGATGACGTCGTGCTTGCCGAGCGACCGGGCGATCTCGGGCGTCGTGACGATCGCCGCCGCCGCGCCGTCGGACACGCCGCAGCAATCGAACAGGCCCAGCGGTGCCGAGATCATCGGCGCGTTCAGGATCGTGTCCATGTCCACCGCCTTCTGGAGGTGGGCCTTGGCGTTCTTGGCGCCGTTCTGGTGGCTCTTCCACGAAACGTGGCCGATCGCCTTCTTGAGGTCGTCGTAGCCGACATCGTGGGCCGCCATGTAGGCGGAGGCGAGCTGGGCGAAGTTGCCCGGCGCCGTGCCGTTGGCGTTCCACAGCTGCTGCAGCGGCGCGCCGCGACCGCCCGGCAGACCACCGTAGCCGGTGTCCTTGAGCTTCTCGACGCCGAGCGCCAGTGCGAAGTCGACGGCGCCGGAGGCAACGGCGTAGCAGGCGCCGCGGAAGGCCTCGGTGCCCGACGCGCACATGTTCTCGACGTGCGTCACCGGAATGTTGTCGAGCCGCAGCGTCATCGACAGCGGAATGCCGGACTTGCCGACATTGACCTCGTCGATCGCCGTCGAGAACCAGGCGGCCTGGAGCTGCTTCTTGTCGATGCCGGCGTCGATCAGGCATTCCTTGAACGCCTCGACCATCAGTTCCTCGGCGCCGCTTTCCCAGCGTTCGCCGAACTTGGAACAACCCATCCCGAGGATGGCGACCTTGTCCTTGATTCCACGAGCCATCAGAGGACTCCTTTCTCGCTAGCCGGATTTCGAAACGATGTGACTCAACGCGTGGGCAGGCGGCGCCGGGTCAGACCGGCGCCGCCTTCCAGAAGTAACGCTTGAAGCCGCCGCGCGCGGTGTCGTTGTCGCGAATGCGGAAGGTCATGCGCATCTTCGTGCCGACCTTGACCTGTTCCTTGTCGCAGTCGGTGAAGTCCGACATGAAGCGCCCGCCTTCGGGGAAGGTGATCATGCCGTAGTATGCCGGCGGATCCGGCGAATAGGTGAGCGCGTCGGCGGTGAACGACATGATCGAGGCTTCGAGCCCCGCCATCCCGTAATCGTCCTGGCTGTCGGTCGCGTGGCAGTTGGGATTGACGCAGACCTGGCTCTTGGGGAACTGGACGGTGCCGCACACCCGGCACTTGCCGCCGATCAGGCCGTAGATCATGTCGCGCTTGCGCCACAGGATCGACAGCGCCGTCTTCTTGTCGAACTCCGCCCGCATGCCCTTCTCGATCGGCAGCAGCTCGTTGAAGGCGAGGAACTTCATGTAGTTCTTCTCCTCCTTCCGGCGCGCCATCCAGCCCGACAGGCCGAGCCGCTTCGGCAGCTTGGCGAGCTCGGCCGTCGCCTCGAACACGAGGATGTCGACACCCTGGCCGAAACCGACCACCATGATGCGCTCGCCGGCCTTGGCGTTCTCGAGCGCGTCGACCAGCATCACCAGCGCGTGCGAGGTGCCGGTGTCGCCGACCGTGGCCGCCAACTGGTCGCGAACGGCGGTTTCGGCGATGCCGCCCATCTTCGCCATCAGCTTCGGTACTGGCGCCATCAGGCTGGGCATCACGAAATGCGCGATGTCTGCGCCCTTCAGCCCCGACGCCGCGAGCGCGGCCTTGATCGCGGGCGGCACGATCTTCGCGTAGCCCTCGTCGCGGATCCAGCGCTCTTCCCAGCCGTAGTCGTACTCAGCCGTCTCGCCACGGAAATGATCGACGAAATCCAACGACACCGAATGGCTGCCGACCAGCCTGGCGATCACGCCCTCGGTGCCGCACAGCAGCGCGGCGGCACCGTCGCCGTACTGCATCTCGGTCGCCGAGGCGACCCGGGTCTGGCGCTTGTCGGAGGCCGCGACCAGCGAGGTCGCGCCGCCGCGCGATGCGTTCAGCGCCGCGATCAGCGCCGACGTGCCGGCCTTCTGCGAGCCGCCGACGTCGCTCGCCAGCAGCCCCTGCTCGATCGACAGCGCGGTGGCGATCACGCCGGCGTTCTGGCGATCCTTGAACGGGTGCGTCGTGGACGCGAAGTAGAGGTTGTTCAGGCCCTTGGGGTCGCGTCCCGTCAAACAGTCGCGGGCGGCCTCGACCGCCATCGTGATGGCATCCTCGTCCCAGTTCGCCATCGAGCGCTCGCCCTTGGCCTGACCGCGCAGCCCCGGTGCGTACCATTTGTTGGCGTCGTAGATCGCCTGCCGGTTGAGGCGCAGTCGCGGGACATAAGCCCCAAAAGCCACGATGCCGACCATGCCGAAACGTCCTCCGGAAAATTCCATTGATTGACGATCCGCCGTCCCGCGACCACGCCCCAGCGAGCGCGGCTGCCCGAACGACGGTAAACTCCCATTCACACTAGCGCCAAGAGGCCGACCGCGCGATAGACAAATGCGCGGCCACTTCGGCCGTGTGCCGGCCCTTCCGGCGGACGAAACCGCGGGCGCCAAAGCGGCGCGCGGCCGGGCCTGTCGTGGCCCTCGATTGGACCGCGTCGATGAAATTGAACGAGGGCGCGCTCACTATTTGTGCGCTACACTGCGGCGCCCGCGCCGGGTGCAAAAGACTTCCCGGTCGTTCGACCACCACCGCGGGCACACGGGGAGATGCTCGACATGGCCAACGACGATACCGTCGATCTCGATCTGATGGAAACCGCGCCAGGTTTCGATCCGGACCAGCCCGCTCGCCCCTACTTCACGATGGGCGGCATCGTGCAGCGGATGCTCGCCAGTTCGGCGTTCGCCAACCATCCCGTCCGCGCGCTGATCGGCGAGGAGTTGCTGCTGGCGATTTTCTGGGAGGAGACCGGCTTCCGGAACCGGCGCCAGCAGGGCGACGCGACGTTCAAGGCTTCGCATCAGACGTGGGCGACGCGCGACGCGAGCAAGACGGTCGGCGGATTCGTCGCCGCCGGCAACCACGCGGTCGGCTTCGGCTAGGTCGAACGCGAGAGCATCGTGCTGTTCAAGTCGCAGAACGCCACCACCAAGGCGCTTGACAATTTCCTGCCGGGCGTACCCGACGGCAAGGACGTGACGATCGCGAACGTCGACATGGCCATCCTGCGCAACGAGCGACTGGGCGCGGAAATATCGTTGCGGGCCTTCGTCCATCTGCACGCGACCTTCAAGACCAAGCGCGAAATCGCCAAGCGCTACGGCAACAAGGGCGCGATCATGCAGCAGATCACCGATGGATGGTTCACGACCGAACGCCTGCTGAAGGCGATGAAGAAAATGATCCGCACGTCGGGCAACCAGCTCGGGGAGAACGCGTTCCGGAAGGGCATTCAGATGATCGCGGCCATCTTCTGGGCCTCGCGTCACGACGGGCCGTTCGGCAGCGCGTTCGGCGTCTCGATTGGCCAGCCCAAGGTCGCGATACTGGGGCGGGGCCTCGCCAACCTGTCGTTCGGCGCGTCCACCACGGACCCGTGGGGAAACCCGAACCTCGACACCGATCTTGCCGACTTCGTCGCCGAGTTCGCCACCCGGGACCTGGCTTTGGACGACACCTGGGTCGACAAGTTCGTCGACAAGAAATTTCCCGGCATCGGCAGGCGACGAATCGCGCTGGGCCCGTGAGATTTGTCGTCTGACACGCGGCGAGCCCCGGCCTGGCGACCGGGGCTCGCGTCGTTGTCGTCGCTGCGATGACTACGCCGCCATCGAGATGTTGCCGTAACGCGTCAGGTGGTGCTGCTGGCTGCCGAACATGGTGTCGATCATGGTCAGGCGCTTGAAGTAGTGGCTGACCGACAATTCGTCGGTGACGCCCATGCCGCCATGCATCTGCACGGCGCTCTGGCCGACGAACTTGCCCGACTTGCCGATCTGCACCTTGGCGCCCGAGGCGGCCTTGCGGCTGGTGTCGACGTCGGGGTCGTCGATCTTGAGCGAGGCCATCAGCGTCATCGAGCGCGCTTCCTGGGCGTTGGTGAAGCAGTCGACCATGCGATGCTGCAACACCTGGAACTTGCCGATGGCGACGCCGAACTGCTTGCGCGTCTTGATGTATTCCAGCGTCGCCTTGTTGACGGCGTCCATGCAACCGACCGCTTCGGCGCAGATGCCGACGATGGCGCGGTCGACCACCCGTTCGACCAGCGAAGCGCCCTCGTCGAGCGTGCCGATCACCGCGTCGGCGCCGACCTTGACGTTGCGGAACGTCAGCTCCGAGGCGCGCAGCGAATCCTGGGTCGGGTAGTCGCGGCGCGACAGGCCCGCGGCGTCGGCGTCGACCACGAAGAGGGTGACGCCCTTGCCGTCGCGCTGGCCGCCGGCGGTGCGGGCGGTGACGAAAATCTGGTCCGCGGAAGCGGCGTTGTAGACCACGCCCTTGTGGCCATCGAGCACGTAGCCGGCGCCGTCCTTCCTCGCCGTGACCGCGACGTCGGCGAGATTGTAGCGCGACTGCTTCTCGACGTAGGCGAAGGCGAACTGCTTCTTGCCTTCGATCATCGGCGCCAGCAGCGCGTCCTTCTGGGCCTTGCTGCCGCCCAGCGCCAGGGCGCCGCCGCCGAGCAGCACGGTCGGCAGGTAGGGTTCGAGCACCAGCCCCGAGCCGAAGGCTTCCATGATGATCGACGTCTCGACCGCGCCGCCGCCGAAGCCGCCGTCCTCTTCGGAGAACGCCATGCCGAGCCAGCCCAGCTCGGCGAACTTCGCCCAGTTCCCGGGCAGCCAGCCTCGCGGAGTCGCGGCGATCTTGCGCCGGGTTTCGAACGCGTACTCCTCGCGCACGAAACGCTCGACGCCTTCCTTGATCTGCTTCTGCTCGTCCGAATACGACAGGTCCATCTCAGGCTCCTCCGAAACCGCTTTGACCCGAGCCTATAGCCCGAGCACCATTTTCGACATCACGTTTTTCTGGATCTCGTTCGTGCCGCCGTAGATCGACGTCTTCCGCATGTTGAAATAGCGCGCCGCGGCGGGCACCGCATGGTCCGCTCCGATGCCCGATTCGTTGCTGTCGCGAAACAGCAGCTCCGGCTGATAGGGCGCGCCATAGTCGCCGACCGCCTCGCACGCCAGCTCCGCGATGCGTTGCTGGATCTCCGAGCCGCGCACCTTCAGCGTCGAGACTTCTGGCCCCGGCGCGCCGCCGGCGGCCATGTCCGACAACACCCGCAGTTCGCTCATCTCGAGCGCGGCGACCTGCAAGTCGATGTCCGATATCTTGTCGCGGAAGGACGGATCGTCGCTCAATCCCTCGGCGCGGGCGATGTCGCGCAGGCCTTGGACGCCGCGCTTCGACGCCGGCACCTCGGCGATGCCCAGCCGCTCGTTGGCGAGCAGGAACTTGGCGCAGGTCCAGCCCGCCCCCTCCTGGCCGATCCGGTTCTCGACCGGCACCCGCACGTTGTCGAGGAACACGTCGTTCACGTGGTGGGCGCCGTCGAGCATGATGATTGGCCGGACCGTGACGCCCGGCGTCTTCATGTCGATCAGCAGGAAGGAGATGCCTTCCTGCGGCTTCTTGTCGGGATCGGTGCGCACCAGGCAGAAAATCCAGTCGCCCCAGTGCGCGAAGGACGTCCAGGTCTTCTGGCCGTTGACGACGTAGTGGTCGCCCTCGCGCACGGCGCGCGCGCGCAAGGACGCGAGATCGGAGCCGGCGCCGGGCTCGGAATAGCCCTGGCACCACGACACGCTCGACTCGCGGATGCCCGGCAGGAAACGCGCTTTCTGCTCCTCGGTGCCGAACGTGTAGATCACGGGTCCGACCATCTTGACGCCGAACGGCAGGATGCGCGGCGCGCCGATTTCGGCCAGCACGTTCTCGAACAAGAAGCGCTGCGTGACGTTCCAGCCCGGCCCGCCATACTTCTTCGGCCAGGTGTAGGTCAGCCAGCCCTTGCGGCCGAGCGCGCGCTGCCAGGCCATGTGGTCCTCGCGCTCGAAGTGACGGCCAGACCATGTCTTGGCAACCACCGACGCGGGCAGGTTGGCCGCGGCGAAAGCGCGGACTTCGTCGCGGAATGCTTCGTCCCCGGCGCTGAGTTTCAGATCCATGGTCGGCGCGTCCTAAAGTCCGAGAACCATCTTCGAGATCACGTTCTTCTGGATCTCGTTGGAGCCGCCATAGATCGAGGTCTTGCGGACGTTGAAATAGCGTGGCGCGGACTGGTGCGCGTAAGCCGGACCGATCGGTTCCTCGTTGGCGCCCTGCCACAACAGCGAAGGCTGGTAGGGCATCGCGTAGTAGCCGACCGCCTCGACCGCCAACTCGGTGATGCGCTGCTGGATCTCCGAGCCGCGGATCTTGAGGAACGACACTTCCGGCCCCGGCGCGCCGCCGACGGCCATCGTCGAGAGCGCGCGCAGTTCGGTGAATTCCAGCGCGGTGACCTGGATGTCGAGATCGGCCAGCTTGTCGCGGAACGAGGAATCCTCGATCAGCGGCCGGCCGTTGTCGGTCTCGGCGCGCGCGATCTCTTTCAGGGTCTCGACGCCACGCTTGGATTGCGGGATCGCGGCGATACCGAGGCGCTCGTTGGCGAGCAGGAACTTGGCATAGGTCCAGCCCTCGCCTTCCTTGCCAACGAGGTTGCCGACCGGCACCCGCACGTCGTCGAAGAAGACCTCGTTCACCTCGTGGCCACCATCGGCCATGATGATCGGCTTCACCGTGATTCCCGGCGTCTTCATGTCGATCAGCAGGAAGGAGATGCCTTCCTGCTGCTTGGCGTCGGTATCGGTCCGCACCAGACAGAAAATCCAGTCGGCCCAATGCCCCATCGTGTTCCAGGTCTTCGATCCGTTGACCACGTAGTGATCGCCGTCGCGCACCGCGCGCGTGCGCAAGCTCGCCAGATCGGAGCCCGAGCCCGGCTCGGAGTAGCCCTGGCACCACCACAGGGTCGATTCGCGGATATCGGGGAGGAAGCGCGCCTTCTGCTCCTCGCTGCCGAAGGTGTAGATCACCGGCCCGACCATCTTGGTGCCGAACGGGATGATGCCCGGCGCGTTCATTTCGGCGCAGACGTTCTCGAAAATGTAGCGCTGCGTCACGCTCCAACCGGGGCCGCCGTGCTTTTTCGGCCACGTGTAGACCAGCCAGCCCTTGCGGCCGAGCGCCTGCTGCCAGCGCATGTAGTCGTCGCGCACGAGGTGCTTGCCCGCGGCCACCTTGTCGGCGATGTCCCGGTCGAGGTTGGCGGCGACGAAGGCGCGGACCTCGTCGCGGAAAGCGATGTCTTCGGGCGTGAAGGCGAGATCCATGTCCCCCTCCGGGGGTTGCGCGTGAACGGCCGGCGATGGCCGGACGCGACGCTGTGCTGGGGTTGGCCGGCATAGTATCGAGCCGCCCCCGGCGGGCAAGATCGGCCAGACCTTGGAACCGTCAGGAGAAATTAAATTTCTCTATGCGGAACCAGTTCACGCCGCCGCCAGCGCGTCGTCCTTGACCATGGCGGCGCATTTCTCGCCGATCATGATGGCCGCGGCGTTGGTGTTGCCCGACACGACCTGGGGCATGATCGAGACGTCGGCCACGCGCAGCCCGGCGACGCCGTGAACCCGAAGACGCTCGTCCACCACGGCCATCCGGTCGGTGCCGGGCGCCATCTTGCAGGTGCCGGCGGGATGGTAGATCGAACCGCCGTTGGCGCGCACGACTTCCAGCAGCGCCTCGTCGCTGTCGGCGTTGGGACCCGGCAGCAATTCCTCGGCGATCCACGGCGCCAGGGCGGCCTGGCGCGCGATGTTGCGCACCGCGCGCAGGCCCGCGACGGCAGTGCGCCGGTCGACCTCGTCGGCGAGGTAGTTGGCGACCATCGAGGGATGGGCCGTCGGATCGGTCGAGCGCAGCTGCAAGCGGCCCCGGCTCTCCGGCCGCGACTGGTTCATCGTCACGGTGAAGCCGGGGAAATCGTGCAGACCCGTGCCCATCTTGTCGGTCGAGAAGGGGATGAAATGCAGCTGCACGTCGGGGTCTTCCAGCTCCGGCCGCGTCTTGAGGAACACGCCCGCGACGCCCGCCCCGACCGTCAGCATGCCGCGACGACCGAAGGCGTAGTCGATTCCTGCGCGCGCCTTGCCGAGCAGGCTGCCGAGCACCTCGTTCATCGTGCCCGGTTTGGCCGCCCGATAGAGCGAGCGACACTGTAGATGATCGTGGAGATTCTCGCCGACGCCGGGGCGATCCACCACGACGCCGATGCCCTGCTCCTGCAGATGCCCGGCCGGCCCGATTCCCGACAGCAACAGCAGCTGCGGCGAGTTGATGGCGCCGCCGCACAGGACCACCTCGCGCCCCGCCCGCGCGGTCTCGACCTTGCCGCCGATCCGGTAACGCACCCCGGTCGCGCGGCCGTCCTCGACCAGCACCCGCTCGGTCAAGGCGCTGGTCACGATGCGCAGATTGGCGCGTCCGCGAGCCGGCTGGAGATAGCCGCGCGCCGTCGAACAGCGGCGGCCATCCTTCTCGGTCAGCTGGTAGTA
>CAMDVZ010000089.1 GCA_945878895.1 Caenispirillum bisanense
GCGCCGTCGACGACGTGTCGCTGGATATCGCCGCCGGCGAATTCTTCTCGCTGCTGGGGCCCTCCGGCTGCGGCAAGACCACGAGTCTGCGCATCGTCGCGGGGTTCGAGACGCCCGACGCCGGCCGCGTGTTCGTCGGCGGCAAGGACGTGACGGACGTGCCGGTGCACAAGCGCGACATGGGCATGATTTTCCAGTCCTACGCGCTGTTTCCCCATCGCACGGTGGCGGAGAACGTGGCGTTCGGCCTGCGCATGCGGGGGCTGCCGCGCGCCGAGATCGGCGAGCGCGTCGAGGCGGCGCTGAAGCAGGTCGCGTTGACGGGTTACGAGGATCGCCGGCCGAGCCAGCTGTCGGGCGGCCAACAGCAGCGCGTGGCGCTGGCCCGCGCCATCGTGATCCGCTCGCCGGTGCTGCTGTGCGACGAGCCGCTGGGCGCGCTCGACCGCAAGCTTCGCCAGTCCATGCAGTTCGAACTCAAGCAGATCCAGCGCGACCTCGGCGTGACCCTGGTCTTCGTCACCCACGACCAGGAAGAGGCGCTCGGCATGTCGGACCGGATCGCCGTCATGAACGCCGGTCGGGTCGAGCAGGTCGGCACGCCGGCCGAAATCTACGAGCGTCCGCGTACCCGCTTCGTCGCGGACTTCATCGGCGAGATCAATCTGTTCGAAGGCGCGTGGTCCGGCGGGCGCTTCGCGCGCGCGGATGGTCGGGCATTGCCGGCCGTGGGCGACACGCGCGCCGGGCCGGGGACCATCGCGGTGCGGCCGGAAAAGACGCGACTGGTCGGCGAGGGCGAGGGGCTGCTTTCGGGCCGGATCGCGTCCGCGAACTTTCTCGGCGGCCAGGTGCTGTATCGCATCGTCGCGGACGATGGCAGCGATTTGCTCGCGCGCGAGATCAACGCCGGCGCGGCGGCTCGCCTGGCCGGCAGCCGTGTCGGGTTGATCTGGACGGCGGCCGACTCGATCGTACTGGAGGGCTGATACCCATGCGGACACTCGGAATTGCCGTCATTGGCCAGGCGCCACGCGACGACATCGTCGCCCTGTTTGCGGCCCAGGCACCGACGGGCACGCGCGTGATCCTGCGGGGCTGTCACGACGGGCTCGACGATGCCGCGCTCGACGCGTTGCCGCCGGTCGACGGCGCCGACACGCTCTACACGCGACTGCCCAGCGGCCGCGACGCGAAACTGTCGAAGAAATCGGTCATTGCCCGGGCGCCGGCCACGCTGGCGGCATTGCGTGCCGACGGCGCCGACGCGCTGGTGTTCGCCTGCACCGGCGACTTTCCGCCGTTGCCCGGCGACGCGGGCGTGCTGTTTCCCTCGCGTGTCCTGAGCGGTCTGGCCGACGGCCTGTTGCCGAAGGGCCGGCTCGGCATCCTGATTCCGCTCGCGGAGCAGGCCGCCAAGTTGTCGGCGAAATGGATGCGACCGGGCGTCGAGGTGTTTGCCGAGGCGCTGGCGCCGAGCGCGACGGAAGCCGAGGCGCGCGAGGCGGCGCTGCGCCTGGCGCGCCACGAGCCCGACCTCGTGGCCATGGACTGCATGAGCTACACGCCGGCCATGAAGGCGGTGGTACGCGACGTTCTGCGGGTGCCGACGCTGCTCGGCATCACCGCGACCGCCGGCGTTTTGCGCGAATTACTGGAGTAGGGTCGAATGCCGTTACGCGACATCACGCTCGACGACGTCGAGTCGCTGGCCGTCGGGGCCTGGATTCTCGGCACCGGTGGTGGCGGCAGTCCCTATCTTGGCTTGCTGAACATGCGGGCACTCTACAAGGAGGGCCATCGCGTCCAGCTCATGCCGGCCGAGGAGCTGGCCGACGACGACTGGGTGGCGGCCGTCTCGAACATGGGCGCGCCGCTGGTTGGCCAGGAACGGCTGACCGACAGCCGTACCATCGCCAAGGCCGTCGATCTGATGGAGCGGCATACCGGGTATCGCTTCCGCGGAATCATGGCGCTGGAGATCGGTGGCGGCAATTCGATCCAGCCGCTGATGGCCGCGGCCCATCTCGGTCGCGTCGTGATCGATGCCGACATGATGGGGCGCGCCTATCCCGAGGCTCAGATGACAAGCGTCGCGGTAGGCGATCTGCAACCCTACCCGCTGACCACGGTCGATTGCCGCGGGCTCGAATCGGTCGTGCAGGCGGTGCCGACCTGGAAGTGGATGGAGCGGGTCAGCCGCAAGATCTGCGTCGAGTACGGTTCGATCGCGTCCACCTGCAAGGCGCCGCGCACCGGTGCCGAGGTCAAGCGCTGGGGCATCCATGGCACGACCACGAAGGCGATAGCCATCGGCGCCGCGGTGCTCGAGGCGCAACGTCGCCACGAAGATCCGATCGCGGCGATCCTGTCGGTCGAGCCCGGCAAGATCCTGTTCACGGGCAAGGTGGTCGACGTCGAGCGGCGCGCCACCGAGGGCTTCCTGCGCGGCCGCACGCGCTTCGAGGGATCCGACGCCTGGCGCGGTTCCTCGATGGAGCTGAACTTCCAGAACGAATGGATCGTCGCCTGGCTCGACGGCGAGCCGGTCGCCATGTCGCCCGACCTGATCTGCGTCATCGACAGTGTCGCGGGCGAGGCGGTCGGTACCGAGACCATCCGCTACGGCCAGCGCGTGACAGTGATCGCCCTGCCGCCGCCGCCGGTGTTCCTGACGCCCAAGGGGCTTCAGCACGTCGGTCCGCGCGCTTTCAACTACGACATCGACTTCAAGAGCGTGTTCGCATCATGAGACGGATCGGGATCGATGTCGGCGGCACCAATACCGATGCGGTGCTGATCGAGGACGGCAAGGTCGCCGGTGCCGTCAAGGCGCCGACCAGTGCGGATGTCACCGGTGGCATTCTCGATTCGCTGAAGCGTCTGGCCGCGACCGGCGCGCTGGCGGGCAAGCGGATCGACGGCGTGATGATCGGCACCACGCACTTCATCAACGCGGTGGTGCAGCGCCGCCATCTGACGAAAGTCGGCGCGCTGCGGCTGGGCATGCCGGCGTCGGCCTCGCTGCCGCCGTTCTGCGACTGGCCGGAAGATCTGGCGGCACTGGTGCGCGGCGGCGTCTGGATGGTCGAGGGCGGCCACGAGTACGACGGCCGGCCCTTCATGCCGCTGGACGTCGTCGCGGTGGCCAACGCCGCGCGCGAGATGAAGGCGCTCGGCCTCAAAGCCGTGGCGATCTCTTCGATCTTCTCGCCGCTCGATCCCAGCCACGAGCGCGAAGCCGCGGCCATCGTCGCGCGGGAATTGCCCGACGCGTCGATCACGCTGTCGTCCGACCTCGGCCGCATCGGCTTGCTGGAGCGCGAGAATGCGGGGCTGCTCAACGCTGGTCTCGCCGAACTGGCGCGCGACACCATCGCGGCCTTCGAACGCTCGATCCGCGAATCCGGCATCGAGGCGGCGCTCTACATCACCCAGAACGACGGCACCGTGGTCGAGGCCGCCCAGGCGCGACGCCTGCCAGTCTACAGCTTCGCGTCCGGCGCGACGAACTCCATGCGCGGTGGCGCGTATCTCTCGGGCCTCGACGACGCGATGGTGATCGATGTCGGGGGCACCACGACCGACGTCGGCCAGTTGCGCAACGGTTTCCCGCGCGAGGCGAACTCCGTCGTCAAGGTGGGTGGCGTGCGCACGCTCTTCCGCATGCCCGACCTGACGTCGATCGGTCTCGGCGGCGGCAGCCACGTCGTGCTCGATCCGATCAAGGTCGGGCCGGTGTCGGTCGGCTATCGGCTGCTCCAGGAAGGCGTGGCATTCGGTGGTTCGCAGCTCACGACCAGCGATATCGCGATCGCGTCGGGGCGGCTCGGTATTGGCGAGCGCTCGCGCGTCGCGCATCTCGACGCGGCGACCTGCGCGCGCGTGTTCGCGGAGTGCAAGCGGATGATCGAGGAGACGGTCGACCGCATGAAGACCGAGGCCGGGCCGGTGCCGCTGGTGGCGGTCGGTGGTGGCGCGTTCCTCGTGTCCGACGAACTGGAGGGCGTATCGCGCGTCGTGCGGGTCGCGCACGGCGATTGCGCCAACGCGGTCGGTGCCGCCATCGCCCAGGTGTCGGGCGAGTGCGACCAGATCTTCCGCGATCTGACGCGCGTCGCCGCCATCGCCCAGGCGAGCGACATCGCGGCCGACCGTGCCGTCGCCGCCGGCGCCGATCGCGCGACGCTGAAGACCATCGAGACCGAGGACATGCCGATCGCCTATCTGCCCGGCAATGCCGTGCGGGTGCGGGTGCGGGTCGTCGGCGACGTGGCCGACCGCGGCGGCCTCTAGGCGTTCGGGAGCGTCCGCGTGCGCCGGGCGCTGGTACCACTGTTTTCCATGCTGCTGGTGCAGATTGCCTGCTCGGCGGGCAACCTGTCGCTGGCCTCGATGATGCCCGCCGTGGCGCCCGACGTCGGCATCGGCGCCACCCTGATCGGCGCCTTCACGGCGCTGAGCTACGGCCTCGCCGCGACGACGTCGCTGGCGGCGGCCGATCCGGTGGCGCGCTTCGGCACGGTGCGGATCTGCCAGTTGTGCCTCGTCGCGACCGCCGGCGGGCTCGCCGTCATGACCCTGGCGACGCCGTGGGCATTGATCCTCGGCGTCGCTTTCGTGGGGCTGGCCCAGGGACCGGTCAACACCGCCAGCAGCGCGGTGCTCGCAAGGCGGACGCCGACGCAATGGTACAGCACCGTCTTCACGATCAAGCAGACCGGCGTGCCGCTCGGCTTCGCGCTGGCGGGGCTGGCGATGCCGGCGCTGGTTCTCTCGGTCGGCTGGCAAGGGGCGGCGCTGGTTGGCGCCGGCGTGCTGGTTGGCGTCGCGGTGCTTCTGCAGCCGCTGCACGGCGAACTGGAAAGCGACTCGCCGCCGCCCGCGCGCGTGGCCTTCTGGCAGCCAATGCGCGACCTGCTGGCGCACCGGCAATTGCGCGCCATCGGCTTCGCCGCCTTGCTCTACGTGACGGCACAGCACAGCTTCACCTTCGTGATCGTCACCTACCTGGTGCAGCGTGCTGGTCTCACGCTCGTCGAGGCCGGCGCCATTCTGGCGGCCTCGCAGATCGTCGGCTCCGTCGTGCGGCTGGCGATCGGTGGCCTCGCCGACATGCTGCGCGACCGGCTTTCGATGCTCGGCATCGTCGGGCTCGTCATGGGCAGCGGCGTCGTCGCGGTGGCGTTCATCGATCCGACCTGGCCGCGCTGGGGCATTTACGCCGCGACCCTGCTCTATGGCGCCAGTGCCTCGTGCTGGAACGGCGTGGCCATGGGCGAGACGGCGCGCTGGTCGGCACCCGGCCAGGCCGGTGCCATGACGTCGGCGTCGACCTGCCTGACCTACGTCGGGGGCGTCGTTGGCCCGGCCTCCGTCAGCGCGCTGGTCGGGTTCACCGGCGACTGGCGGCTGGCGTTCGGCTTCGTACTGGTGGCGGTTCTGTCGGGCGCGGTGTGGCTGCTGGTCGAGGGCGCGGCGTTGCGGCGACAGGCCTGACGAAGCCGATCACGGTTCGCGGCCACGCGACGGCCGAGCCGACGCCAGCAGTCCACCGCAGATCACGAGCACGGCCCCACCGATCGCCATCGGGCCGGGAACGTCGCCCCACACGAGCCATCCCAGCAACACCGCCCAGACAATGATCGTGTAGTGAAGCGGCATGACGCGCGGGGCCGGCGCCAGCGCTAGGGCTCGCGCGACCATCAGGCTGCCGACGGCGGTGAGCACGCCCATCGCCAGCGCCAGACCGACGATTGCCGGCGACAGCGGTCGCCAGAAGAAGGGCAACAGCGGCGCGCTCGCGAGCATCAGGGCGACGGACTGCCAGGCGACGATGGTCACCACGCCGCCGTCGCGCAGCGACCGCGCCAGCAGGTTGACGCCCGCGTAGGCGAACATGCCCGCCACGGCCAGCAAATGGAACATCGACAACGCAGCACCGCCGGGTTGCACCACCAGCACGACGCCGACCACGCCCATCGCCGCGGCGATCCACACGAAACGGTCGGCGGGATCGCGCAACAACAACACGGCCAGCACCATCGTCAGCGTCGGCGCGGCCTGGTAGATCGTCAGCACGTCCGCCAGCGGCGCGCCGCTCAGCGACCAGAACAGCATTGTGATGTCGGCGGTCAGCAGCGCCGCGCGCAGCGCGTGCAGGCCACGGCTCGGTGGATTGAAGATCGCGACGACGCCCCGGCGCGCGATCCACGGCGCCAGCAGCGCCAGCGACACCAGACTCTCGATCGCCAGCATCTGCGGAATCGACGCCGACACCGACACGTGCTTGGCGATGGCGTCGTGGGCGGCGTAGATCATCATCGCCACGATCATCAGGCCGGGGCCCGCGACGCGGTTCGTCATGCGCGGTAACCGTGGCGCGTCGGGGCGGGCCGTCTCACCGCGACAACGTGTTTTCGGCGCGCTGCGCCATCGCCAGCAGCGGCCGGTCGTGCAGCCGCGGCGCCACGATCTGGAGGCCGACCGGCAGGCCGTCGCGACCGCTGCCACAAGGGATCGAGATCGCCGGCACCAGTGCCAGGTTGAACAGCGGCGTGAAGACGGCGTGGCCGCGCGGGCCGACTTCGCGGTTCTCGATCGTCGGCGGGAAGACCTGCTCGACCGGCCAGGCGACGCAAGCGTTGGTCGGCGTGATCAGGTAGTCGTACTCGCCGAA
This sequence comes from Caenispirillum bisanense, assembly GCA_945878895.1. Classification (GTDB taxonomy): domain Bacteria; phylum Pseudomonadota; class Alphaproteobacteria; order Reyranellales; family Reyranellaceae; genus CAMDVZ01. The sequence goes on from CAMDVZ010000089.1 coordinate 6,680, forward strand.
GAATGCCGCGACCGCGCGCGCTGCCGTGTCGGCGTAGCGGAACGCCGCCACCACGTCGGTGCCGGCGACGCCGCGGCCACGCTCGATCAGGCCAGCGACATTGTCGCCGAACAGGGTCGGGTCCTCGCGATGCTTGTCGCCATAGAGCAGGGCGCTGGCGGCGCCGTTGACGGCCGCGAACGCCAGCTCGCCCGTACCCTCGGGCCAGGCGATGTCGGCGTCCTCGATCCGCCAGCCGGCGGCGCGCAACGACGCGACCGCCGCCTCGACGGTCGCCATCACGTCGGCGTCGACCGCGACGCCCAGCCCCAGGCGCGGGCTGAAAGCGATGCGCGGGCTCGATGGCGGCGGCACGTCGAGCAGCGCGACCGAATGCGGATCGCGCCGGTCGGGACCCGCCATGACCTCGAAGCCGGCCTTCGCGTCGGCGACCGTCCGGCCCATCGGCGCGGTCACGCCGTAGAGCGGTCCGTAGGAGCCACCGAAGCCGAACGGCGCGGGTATGGCACCGGCCGAGGTCTTCAGCCCGACAACACCGCACAGTCCCGCCGGCCGCCGGCCCGAGCCACCGCCATCGGTGCCCAGCGCCACCGGCGCGAAGCCCGCGGCAAGTGCTGCCGCCGCGCCGCCGGACGATCCACCGGGCGTCAGTGCCGTGTCGTGCGGATTGCGCGAGGCGCCATAGACCTTGTTCTCGGTGTGGCCCTTGGCCGCCATCTCGGGCGTGTTGGTCATGCCGAGAAACACGCCGCCCGCCGCCTTCAGCCGCTCGACCGCGACCGCGTCGCGCGGGGCGATGAAATCCTTGTAGAGCAGCGAGCCGTTGGTGACGCGGCGCCCCTTGACCCACGTCGTGTCCTTCACGGTGTAGGGCACGCCCAGCAACGGCCCGTCGAAACCGTGGCGCCGCTTTACGTCGACCGCGTCGGCCTCGCGCCGCGCCTCGGCCGGATCGAAATCTACGATAGCCGTCAACGCCGCGTTGCCTGCCTCGACACGCGCGATGGCGACTTCCGCCACGTCGCGGGCGGAGGTCTTGCCCGTGCGCACCGCCTCGGCGATGGCGCCAGCGCCCAGGTCCAGAAGGTCGGTCATCGTCGCGTGTCCTTGGGCCAATCGGTTGCGTGCTTTGTGTAGCGCTTCGAAACCCATCGTGGCATTGCCGATCCGACCGATCAACGATGGCGGCCGCCGACGAGGTGGTGTCGGCGAGTCGCCGTGCTAGAATCGTCGAGACCATGCCCTTCGAAACCGATCTCTACGCCCCCGTGAAAGCCTTGCTCGAAGGGCAAGGCTACGACGTGAAGGGGGAGGTGTGTGGCTGCGACGTGGTGGCGGTGCGCGGCGCGGAGCCGCCGGTGATCGTCGAACTCAAGCGTGCCTTCGGGCTCGGCCTCGTGCTCCAGGGCATCGACCGGCTGTCGCTCTCGGACTCGGTCTACCTCGCCGTCGGCGCCTGGCCGAAAAACGAAGGCGACGTGAAGAAGCTGTGCCGCCGCCTCGGCCTCGGGCTGATGGTGGTCGACGGCGCGCGCGTCGACGTGCTGCTCGATCCGCTGCCCTACGCGCCGCGCAAGAACACGCGCAAGGTCAAGCGGCTGCTCGGCGAGCACGCCCGCCGCGTCGGCGATCCGACCAGAGGCGGCTCGACGCGCGTGCCGATCATGACCGCCTACCGCCAGGAAGCGCTGCGCTGCGCCGAATTGCTGGCGGCCAACGGTCCGATGAAACCTGCCGCGCTGCGGGCCGCCGGCGCCATGCCCAACGCCGGCAAGATCCTGCTGTCGGACGTCTATGGCTGGTTCGAGCGCGTCGAGCGCGGTGTCTACGCCGTCTCGCCCAAGGGCCGCGGCGACCTTGAGCGGTTCGGGCGCGGCGAGGGGTAGGCGGCGCGCTGCCTCGCCGCCTCGGGTGGATTCCGGTCGGCGGACGTACGCTGTACAGTCACGCCCTCGTTTCGATCGCCCGCGGCGGAACCCGTGAAGACGATCGCGATCGCTCTCGACGACGACCTGTACCGACTCGCGGAAACGCGTGCGGCGAAGGATGGCGCGTCGCTTGCCGCCGTCGTCGAGCGACTGCTCGTCGAGTACGCGGCGGGCGAAACCGACGTGGACGCGATGAAGCGCGACGAGCGGCGGCTGCGCGACCAGATAGTCTCGTTCAGCGCCGCCGACCGTCTTCCGCGCGAAGAGCTCTATCGCCGTCGATAGCGGCGCGCGAGCCGGTTGGCGCCATCCGCTGCCGGGTGTAGCCTTCGCCCATCGAGACCCACGGAGCCCCATCATGGACATGCCGATCACCGACCTGCCGCTGACCGGCGTCGATCCCTACGCCCTGCCGCGCGACCAAGGTGAATGGGTGCTGCGCCGGCAACTCGCGGCGGCCTATCGGCTGGTCGACCATTTCGGCTGGACCGAGCTGATCTATGGCCATTTGACCGCGCGCGTGCCGGGCGAGCACCCGCACTTCCTGATCAATCCGTTCGGCCTGAACTACGACGAGGTCACGGCCTCGAACCTCGTGAAGATCGACCTCGACGGCAAGATCGTCGAGCCCTCGCCGCATCCAGTGAACTACGCCGGCTTCGTCATCCACTCGGCCGTCCACATGGCGCACGCCGCCCGCCACAAGGTGGTGATGCACACGCACACGCGGGCGGGCATGGCGGTCTGCGCCCTGAAGGAGGGGCTGCTGCCGATCTCGATGACGGCGACCGCCTTCACCGGCCGGCTCGCCTACCACGACTACGAAGGCCCCAGTCTCGATCTCGACGAGCGCGGCCGGCTGCTGAAGAATCTCGGCGACAATCCGGCCATGATGCTGCGCAACCACGGCCTGCTGGTCACCGGCCGCTCGGTGCCGGAGGCGTTCCTGCGTCTCTATCGTCTGGAACGCGCCTGCCAGATCCAGATCGACGCCGCGGCCGCCGGCCCGCTCAACGTCATGGGCGACAATCTCGCGCGCAAATCGGGCGAGGACATGGATGCCTTCTCGGAGAAGGAATCGGCCAACGGCGTCGGCGACATGGAGTTCGCGGCGCTGATCAGGAAGATCGACAAGCCGGACAAGGGCTGGCGGCAATAGGGCGCGCTGCGACTCGTCGGCGTCTACGCCGCCTGCCTCGCGCGATCGGGCCGCACCGCGTCGAGTCCGGCCTCGTCGGTGGCGCTGATGGTGGTGCGGATCATCGAGCGGACCTGGTCGAGCGGGAAGGGGCGGCCGCGATGCATGGTGGCGCGGTTGTCCCACATCACGACGTCGCCGGCCCGCCACGTGTGCTCGTACGTGCGGCCGGGCGCGGTCGCCTCGGCCATCAGTTCGGCCAGCAGCGCCTTGCCCTCGTTGTCGCCCATGCCCTCGATGGAGCCCGCGTGCGAGGCGATGTAGAGCGCGCGGCGACCGTTGACGGGATTGCGCCAGGTCATGCGCCAGCGCACCGCCGGCATCGCCTCGCGCTGCTCCGGCGTCATCAGCTCGGGATGGATCTGGTCGCGCGAGTTGGCATAGGAGTGGCTGACCGTCAGATCGCGCAGTTGGGCTTGGCGGTCGGGCGACAGGCGTTCCCACGCCAGACGCGTGGAGGTGAACTCGGTCTCGCCGCCGGTCGGCGGGATGATGCGGGCCGACAGCACCGAGGCCATCGCGGGCGTGGCGATGAACGAACTGTCGGTGTGCCAGAGCTGGTTGGCGCGGGCGACCTGGATCTGGCGGTGGTCGGGCGGCACCGGCTTGCCCTCGGCGTTCATGTTGGTGACGCGGCCGTAGAAGCTGCCCTGCCCCAGCGAGCCGACCTTGCTGCGTTCGAGGGGTCCGAAGGCGCGGCTGAAGGCGACCTGGATGTCGTCCTCGATGTGCTGGTCGCGCAGCAGGACGATCGAATGCTCTTCGAACGCCGCGCGCACCGCGAGGTAGGCGGCGTGGTCGGAAGCCACGTCGATCATGCTCACGCCGCGCAGTTCGGCGCCGAAACCCGCGCCCAGCGGAATCACGTCCATCGTCGTCGCCTCCAGCGCTGTTCGTGGCGCCAAGTCTACGCCGATCCCGGCGCAATCCAACCCCCCGCCGACGGCGATTGCCAGCACTGGTCCGCATCGGCATTTTGCGGCCGCGCCGGCTGGAGCCGGCGGCGGGACACGGGGATTTCGACATGGCGGGCGCGCTCGAGGGATTGCTGGTGATATCGGTCGAGCAGGCGGTGGCCGCACCCTATTGCGCGGCGCGGCTGGCCGATGCGGGTGCGCGCGTGATCAAGATCGAGCGGCCGGAGGGCGATTTCGCGCGCGGCTACGACACCCATATCCGGGGCGACAGCGCCTATTTCGTGTTCCTCAATCGCGGCAAGGAATCGGTCTGCCTCGACTTCAAGCGGCCCGACGATCTGGCGATGCTGCGCCGCATGATCGGCAAGGCCGACGTGCTGATCCAGAACCTGTCGCCGGGCGCGGCCACGCGGGCGGGTTTCGGCGCCGACGCCATGCGCGCGCTGAACCCGCGGCTGATCACGGTCGATATCTCCGGCTACGGCGATTTCGGCCCCTACGAACACCGCAGGGCCTACGATCTGCTGGTGCAGGCCGAAAGCGGGTTGGCCTCGATCACCGGTTCGCACCATGCGGCCGGGCGGGTGGGCATCTCGGCGACCGACATCGGCACCGGCATGTACGCGCACGCCGCCGTGCTGGAGGCGCTGATCAAGCGCGGCGTGACGGGCAAGGGCAGCCATGTCGAGCTGTCGCTGTTCTCGGCGATGGCCGAATGGATGGCGATCCCGCTGATGTCCTGGGAGTACAACCAGTACGACTGGCCGCGCCTTGGTCTGACGCATCCCTTCATCGCGCCCTACGGCGTCTATCCGACCAGTGACGCGGTGCCGATTCTGATCTCGATCCAGAACGACAAGGAATGGGCCCGCCTCTGCACCGGGGTGCTCGACCGTTCCGACATGATCGCCGATCCGAAATTCGCTTCAGGGGTGGCGCGCAACGCCATCCGCGACGAGACCAACGCCATCGTCGCCGCCGTGTTCGGCCGCCACACATGGGAATCGATCACGCCGAAGCTGGAAGCCGCCCAGATCGCCTATGCCCGCGTCAGCACCGTGCGCGACCTCGGCACCCACCCGCAGGTGCGCCGCACCACCATCGATACCGACAAGGGTGAGATCAGCCTGCCGGCGCTGGCGGCGACCATCGACCGGACGGTGACGCCGCTCGGGAAGGTCCCGGCGCTGGGCGAACACAGCGCGAAGATACGGGCCGAGTTCGCCGCGTGACGCCATGACCGCGATGCGGGATGTTGCGAGACACCAGATATCCTCACCCTGAGGAGCGCCGTCTTCGGCGCGTCTCGAAGGGCGCGCGTGCGAGAGATACGACATGGACAACGAAGAACCCGGCGCTTCCACATATATGCTGCGCTGCGCCGACGGTTCTTACTACGTCGGCTCCGCCCGGCTTGGAGTCCAGCGGCGTGTCGACGAGCACAACGCGGGTACCTATCCAAGCTATACCGCGACGCGACGGCCGGTCGAACTGGTATGGTCGCAGCACTTCCAGTCGATCACCGACGCGATCGCCGCTGAACGCCAGATCAAGGGGTGGAGTCGTCGCAAGAAGGAGGCGCTGATAGCCGGTGATTTCGGCGCGATCGGCCGCTTCGCGAGCCGTGCGAAGATCGGGCGGGCATCGGACGGTCGCGATGGTTAGACACGTCGCGCGGGCGTGCTTCGAGACGCGCCGAAGACGGCGCTCCTCAGCATGAGGTGGGTTCTTGAGCTTGCCCGGTTGGAAGGTTTCATGGATGCTGCGAAGTTCGGGCATTTCGTGGCTGTGTTCGGATGGGGAGTTTGTCGTGAACGGTCCTGATCCGGGACGCCGCTGGTCGCGGACACCTGGTTGCTTCGGTGTCGCGACGCGGCAGTCGTCTGCGCTCCGCAGGCGAAGAGCGGACGAACTCCGGCGCCTGACATGATCCGCACGCGGCTGGCGGGGTTCGGGCTGGCCTATTTCTTCGTTATGGGCGTGGTGGCGAGCTACTGGCCGGTGTGGCTGCAATCGCGCGGCGTCGATGGGGCCGAGATCGGCACCATCTACATGGCGCGCCAGGTCGTCACGGTCGCGGCAACGCTGGCGGCCGGCTGGGTCGTGCATCGCTTCGTCGGCCAGCGGACGGCGATGCTGGCGATGGCTTGCGCGGGCATCGCCGCGATGACGCTGTACGAGGTCGCATGGGGCTTCTGGGCCTTGCTGGCGGTGACGCTCGCGCGCGGCGCGTTGTGGGAACCGCTGCTGTCGCAGAACGAAAGCATCGTGGTGTCGGTTACGCGCGAGCGCGGGATCGACTACGGCCGCTTGCGGATCTGGAGTTCGCTCGCCTTCATCGCGGGCGTCTTCGGGGTCGGCCTCGTGGTGAGCCGCTTCGGCGTGCCGTGGGTGCTGTATCTGATGCTGCTGGGCTCCCTGCTGGTGGTGCTCGCGATCCTGCTGTCGCCGAGGCCAACCATCGCCGCGCCCGGGGCGGCGCCTGCCAAACCGCTGTCGGTGCGGGCGTTGCTGCGGCAGCCCGCCTTTCTGCTGGTGCTGGTGGCGGCGGGGTGCAGCCAGGCCAGCCACGCGGTGCTGGGCAGTTTCGGCACCATTTCGTGGCGGGCAGCGGGCATTTCCGATCTCGTGATCAGCGCGTTGTGGATCGAGAGCGTCGCCATCGAGATCGGGCTGTTCGTGGTCGCGGGCGCGCTCACGCGCCGCATCGGCCCGGTGGGCATGCTGACGCTGGGGGCGACGACGGGCATCGTGCGCTGGCTGGCGATGCCGTGGCTGGGCACCGATCTGGCCGCCCTCGTCGTGCTCCAGGCGCTGCACGCCGGCACCTTCGGGGCGACGCATCTGGGTGCCATCGCCTTCCTGCAACGCGCCATTCCGGCCGCCTCGATGACCCAGGCCCAGAGCCTCTACTACGCGCTGTCGAGCGGCCTGATCGGGGCGCTGGTGTTCCAGCTGGCGGGCACGCTGTACGAGCGGTTCGGTGGGCTCGCCTACCTCGCGATGGCCGGCCTGTCGGGCATCAGTTTGCTGGCCTGTCTGGCGC